>JAFKKQ010000442.1 GCA_017304505.1 Hyphomicrobiales bacterium
TGCCGAGGTCGCCGCCGCGATGGTGATCGGCGGACTCTCCGGCCTGATCGCCGGCCTGCTGCTGGGCGGCAACCCGTTCCTCGGCGCGGCGTTTGAACGCTACCTCTATTATCTCGGCCCCACACCGAAGATCGTGTTTTTCCCGGTCATGATCATGTGGTTCGGGGTCGGCCCGGAGTCCAAGGTCGCGATGGGCACGCTGTCGTGCTTCTTCCCCATCGCGCTGAACGTGGCGGCCGGCATGCGCGAGATCGACTCCGTGCTCATCCGCGTCGGTCAAAGCTTCCGTCTCAGCACCTCGCAGATGGTCCGCAAGATTTATCTTCCGGCGATGCGTGAGCCGATCATCAACGGCGTGCGGATCGGCATGGGCGTGGCGCTGATCGGCACGCTGCTTGCCGAAACCAAGCTGTCGAACAAGGGGATCGGCTTCCTTATCATCGACGCCTATAACACGTTCGACATGCCCCGCATGTACGCGGTGCTGGCCATGCTGTTCGTGATCGCGATCGGCGCCAATGCGTTGCTGGGCCGCGCCAGCCGGAATTAGAACCGGTTTGTTTGAGATTGAATTGCCCGTTCGTCCCCGCGAAAGCGGGGACCCAGGGTTTCCGGCCAAGACTGGGTTCCCGCTTCCGCGGGAACGAACGGAGGCCACTTCAACGCCGAGGTACCCGGTGCGGCGGTCGGCGCTGATGGAGCGGCTCATCTGATGCGTTGGCCGCCGACCAGGGTGGGGCGGCGGCCAATTTCGCGATTAAGTCTATTGAAGACGTTGCGATCTCGCTTCACCAAACTCCGAAGCGATCCCGCGGCTGATAGGCGCTTTGCCAATTCTGCTGGCCGCCAAAGGGACCCCATCCGAAGGGCTGGAATCCGCCGCTATATTCGCGGTCGTAGTCCCGGTCGCGCCGCAGGCCCCGCGCCGATGACGCCATGACAGGCTTGCTGCTCGAGCTGTAATTGCGCCGGATCGGGATGTCGGCCACCCGGCGGTCGCCGCGGAGAATGCCGGTGATCGTCTTGTCGATGCCGTAGATGTCCGCGCGGTACTGCATCTTGCCGGCGTCGTCGACGAATGCGGTCTGGTAGCTGAGATAGACCGGAATCGGCGTTTTGAAGTGAATGGTGCGCTCCGACGAGCCGTACATCGAACGGATGCGCTGGGCGCTGTACTTCTCCTCGGGTTGGGAGACGCCCAGCAACACCTCGGCGTATTTGTCCGGGTTCTGCACGCGCATGCAGCCGTGGCTGTAGGCGCGCGTGGTCTTGTCGAACAGGTTCTTGTCCGGCGTATCGTGCTGGTAGACCAGGAAGCGGTTCGGGAAGTTGAACCGGATGCGGCCGAGCGCGTTGCGCTCGCTCGGCGGCTGGTAGATGCGGATCGAGCCGTCGCTGTTGTGGCTGATCCGCAGGCCGATGCGCGCCAGTGCGTCGGGGTCGCGCGCCAGGGCGGGGAGATATTCGTTGCGGATGATCGACGGCGGCACGTTCCAGGTCGGATTGACCGTGATGTACTTCATCGTCTCGGTCATCAGCGGCGTGGCGTGCGTGCCGGCCTTGCCGACGACGATCTTGGTGTGCCACAGGGTCTTGCCGTTCTGCACAACCTTCAACGTATAGTCCGGGATGTTCACCATGACGTAGGCGGCGCCGAGATCGTGCGGCATCCAACGCCAGCGTTCCATATTGGCAATCAAGGTGTCGATCCTGGCCGCTTTCGATCGGGCTTCCGAACTCTTGGTGTTGGCGGCGTGGCGCGCACCCTTTTTGGGCTTGATGTCGGTTTCGGCCACTTCAGGCGCGGCCTCGTTGCTGGCGCGAAGGGTGGCGAGCTCCGCTTTGAGCGCCTTGTAGGGCCGCGATTGCGGGTTGAACGAGTCCAGCGTGACGCGGGCGTCGCCGTTGTCGGCGAGGCTTGCGAGCACCTTGGCCGGATCGGGCGCCTTCTGATCGAAATAGATCGCGCCGCTGACCCGCGAGAATGCGACGCGCCCGATGCTGGCGTGACGCGAGAAGGTCACGACCGCATTCGTCAGCGTCAACTCGCTGGCCGCGAGCTTCGCGGGGTCGGCGTTGTCGAAGCGTGGCGTCGCATAGTCGGCGGGATCGAGTCCGTCGGCCGCGACGTTGCGCAGGAAATCTTCGGCCTGCGTGGTGCGTGACTGGGGCTTGGCGTCTGCGATCCAGAGCGGGGCAAAGTTGCGGTCGCGGTAGAACGCCAGGATGCCGGCGCGATCCTGCTCGCGCGGCACATATTGAGAAAGCTTGTTCTCGGCCAGTTCCTTAAGCTGCTCTGCGACGGCCATGTCGGCGGCCGAAAGAGCGGGCTTGGCCTGGTCGGACTTGGCCTGGTCGGACTTGGCCTGGTCGGACTTGGCCTGGTCGGACTTGGCCTGGTCGGACTTGGCCTGGTCGGGCTTGGCCTGGTCGGGCGACTGGGCGTGATCCTCAGGCGTGGTCTCGGCAGGCTGGGTGCCCATCGGCCTGGTCGGGTCGGTGGGTGCGGCCGACGGTGCCTCGGCACCTCCGGCGGCTGTATTCGAAGCGGCTGTCTCCGAAGATGTCGCGGGGGTTACGCCGGCTGCGGGCGGCTGATCGGGATCGGCGAAGGCGCCACCGGCGAGGGTCAGGACCAGCGCAGCGGCGGAGGTTGCGAGCAGAAGTTTACGCATCAAGGGATTTCCTTCGGATTCCGGAGTCAACTCGATGGCCTGTGCAATTGTTCCTGCCCCGCGGACAACGGCCATTGGCGAACGTATCCTTACGTGGTTACGCGCAGGTTAGAGGTTCAATGATTGGGCGAATTTTGTGCCCCGCGGCCTTTTGTTTACGATTGGGGCAACGCCCTGGACGGAGTGAGCGATGATTGAACGCGAGAATGTGTTTCCCCCCGGCCTGCCGAAGCGGATTGTGCAGGGGCACCTGCTTTATGCGCCGGTTGTTACCGTGGTACCGGGCAGGCTCGTCTTTGTTTCGGGGATTCTTTCGCGCAACAGTGCGGGCGAGATCGTCGGCAAAGGCGATATGGCGGCGCAAATCCGCCAGGTCTTCGAAAACATCAAGACTGCGCTTGCGGCGGTCGGCGCCAGCATGGCCGATATCGTCAAGCGCCAGGTTTTCACCACCGATATCGACGCCTATTTCAAGCATATCGACGTGCACATGGCGCATGGCGGCGACAACCTGTCGACCAGCACCGCCGTGGAGGTGCGCAGGCTCTCGCATCCCGACTTCCTGATCGAGATCGAAGTCGTCGCCGTCATCGCGGAAAAGTGATCGCGGGTTGGCCGCTTGGGTTCTCAGAACTCGAAGCCGAGCAGCAGGCGGTCGAGCGAGATCGCTCCGCCGCCGTTGACGACGAAAAACAATGCGGCGACGGCCCATAGGGCCGGGTATTCGAAGCCCGTCTTGTTCCAGAAGTAGCCGTCATATTTGGCGTGGTCGTAGGCCGAGAGCGCCATCAGCAGGAACACCGGCAGAGCCATCGGCCGCGTGAACAGCCCCACCGCGAGCAACGGCGCGGCGACGAATTGCGTGAACACCGTGCCGGCGGCCCAGAACCAGCCGGGCCGGTAGCCCTTGCGGTCGTACATGGCGGCAACCGCCGGCACGCCGCTGATCGGTGCGCCGGTGCCCTTAAAACAGCCGAGGCACATGCGCAGGCCGTGCGGCACCAGCGCCGCTCCGATCGCAAACCGCAGCAGCGCCTCGACCCACGGAGCCAGCGCCTGGTAAGCGGCGGCGAGCGCCGGCACGAGCAGGGGCGTGTCGGTCATGACCGTGGGCCAGCTATTCGGCGGCCTCGTCGCTTCGCGACGCGTGTCGGCTCCCCGGCCGCGGCAGGCCGAGATGGTCGCGCAGCGTCCGGCCGGTGTATTCGGTTCGGAACAGCCCGCGACGCTGCAGTTCCGGAATAACCAGCGCGACGAAGTCGTTGAGTCCGCCCGGCAGGTGCGGCGGCATGATGTTGAAGCCGTCAGCAGCCTCCTCGGCGTACCAGTGCTCGATGTGATCGACGATCTGCTCCGGCGTGCCTTTGATGACCATCTTGGCGCGGGCGCCTGCGACCGACAGCGCAAGCTCCTGGATGGTCATGTTGTCCTTCTTCGCGCGGTCGATGACGGACTGCGCCGTGCTTTGGCTCGCCGCTGTCGGCAGGTTGTCGGGCAGCGGTCCGTCGAACGGATAGGGCGAGAGATCGATGCCGCCCAGCACCGTGGAAAGGATTTCACGCGCCACGACCGGATGCATCAACGAGTTCTGATACTCGTACTTTTCGTTGGCCTCTTCCTCGGTCCGCCCGACATAGACCGATAGTCCCGGCATCACCTTCAGGTGGTCCGGGTTGCGGCCGAACTTGTCGGCGGCGCGCGTCTTGATTTCGCGGAAATACTGCTGGCACGATTCCAGCGACACGTGCGCCGAGAAGATAACCTCGGCGAAGCGCGCCGCCACGTCCATGCCGTCCTCGGAGGTGCCGGCTTGCACGATCACGGGGTAGCCTTGTGGCGGGCGGGGGATATTGAGCGGCCCTTTGACTTTGAAGTGTGTGCCCTTGTGGTCGAGGGTGTGCAGCTTCGCCGGGTCGAAGAACTGGCC
>JAFKKQ010000443.1 GCA_017304505.1 Hyphomicrobiales bacterium
GATTTGTACCGGAAAGCCCAGCCCGAAAGGATCGTGTAGAGGTGTGCGCTGTTGGTGCCTTGCAGCAGGATGTTGGTGCCGGCCTGAACGTTAAGCTCACCGGATTTGAATCCGGAAACAAACTCCAATTCTTTGCTGGAAAATTCGCGGAGCCCCTCGATACTGCGCAATGGGCATTTCTCGCACGGCACCTTTCGCCCGGCAGACGGTGGTGCCGCAGCGGGGGCTGCAGCGGCGGCCATACAGCCCTCCTCCAGCAATCACGAAGGCTGATGTAACGCCCAGAAAGCGGGAAAGTTTCCACAGCAGCGCGCGGAAACCCGCGGCTTCGGCCTGCGAGCGGGCTGCACGACACGCAAACGCAACCTAATTCGGATGCTCGCGGGCCGACTGGATGGCGAGGAACAGGTAGCCGAACAGCAGTACAAATTCGATCGCCACAACCAGCAGCCTGCCGCCGTAGACTTGGGGAAAGAACACCTCAACCGCCGCCATCGATACAGCGGCGGTGAGCCAGACCACCGCGCCCCACGCTGCAGCGAGCCAAAGTCCAACCGCCGCAACAAGGTCGATAACGGCAAAAAACACAGTTGCGGTCTGCCAAGGCACGGGTTGGTACTCGAACCCGTCCGGCGGACCGACAATGCCGCAAACGACAGCCCAATGATAAAGGCCCTTCGCCATCGACAACACGGCCATCACGCGCAAGAACATCACAAGCCGGGCGGTCCAGCGCGCCTCGCGAATCTCCGGCTCGTCGGCCTGCACCGGCTCGAGGGTTCGGACGGGGTCGCGTGCGTGCGGATTGCTCACGACAGCACCAATTCATCGCCGCCAAGCGGCGCGAAATAGCGCGCAATATCGGCGTCCGCGACATCGGCCAGTTTCGCCGGCTGCCAATGCGGCGCGTTGTCCTTGTCGACGATCACTGCGCGCACCCCCTCGTAGAAGTCCCGGCCATGAACGATCCGGGACACTATGCGGAATTCGGTCTGCATGCACGCCTGGAAAGACAGCGTCGCACCCGCGCGGATCTGGGCCAGGGCGATCTTGAGCGCGGTGGGCGATTTCGCGCGGATTGTTCCAGCCGTCTTTGCGGCGAACGCGGCACCGCTCCCGCCAGTCGCAGCCTCTGCATCGAGCACGGCCAGAATGTCCTCAATGCGGTCACCACTGAACATGCGGCTAATGGTCGTGCGCCAAGTGGCAAGCTTTGCCTCGCCGGGTTGTCGGGCAAAAGCAGCAAGCGTGGCCTCGACGGACGTCGCTTCGCAAAGCGCGTGCGCCAACGCGCCAAAACTCTCCGACGGCACGTAATGCGTCGCAAGCGCAACGGCCAAGCTGTCGGCCGTACCGAGCCGCTCGCCCGTCAACGCACAATACGTCCCGAGTTCGTCGGGCAGTCTTGGCAGAAACCATGTCGCCCCAACATCGGGAAAAAAGCCGATACCGACCTCCGGCATGGCGAATTGGAACCGATCGCCGGCAATCCGATGCGAACCATGCACCGAAAGACCGACGCCGCCGCCCATGCAAATCCCGTCGATCAACGCAACATAGGGCTTGGGGTAATGCTTGATGAGGGTGTTGAGGACGTATTCATCGCGATAGAACGCCAACATCTCCGCTTGCCGTCCGGCCACACCAAGGCCGTAGAGCTGCCGGATGTCGCCGCCCGCTGAAAATGCACGCTCGCCGGCGGCCATAATTACGACACGTGCGATCGACGGGTCGCGCGCCCATTCCTCCAAGCACTGCTTCAGTTCCCGCACCATGCCCAGCGTCACTGCGTTTAGAGCACGCGGCCGGTTCAGCGTCACAACACCGGCCACGCCACGCCGTTCGAACAGGATTTCAGGTTGCGGCAAGGTCACTCGATCACGATCCCAGGCTTAAAGGCAACAGGTAGGCTGCAATGGCCAGCACGCCCAGAACGGTGCGCACGGCATGCAACCGCGCCCAGGTTTCGAGCAGGCGGCTGCTTTCGGTTCCGGGTTGCTCGACCGCCTGCAATCGCTTGTTGACCGGCAAGATCAGGATCAGCGTGTAGGGCCAATTGGCGAAGATGAGGCAGGATCCAACAAACCATCCGATGACGTCGGTCTGCCAATAGGTGAGCAATCCGAGCAACGCGGAGGCCAACGCAAGGCTCGCCTGCATCGCGAAGCCACGGCTGTAGCTCGATTGCCACTGCGCCAGCGACGATGCATCGCCCAACGTCATCCGCGCCGGGTGCTCGGCCACGTTGATATAGAGTGCCGCTCCGGTAAAGAGCGCTGCCGCAACAATCGCCAATGATCCGCTGAGCATGTGCCCTTAATATCCAAACGTGGTGTTCTTGAACATGGCGCAGCGCCAGGACGACAGGCCGGGCAAAGCCAGACCAGCCGCCGACCGATAGAAAATGACTCTTCCCGCGTCAACGACGCTGGCGAGCCTTGAGCCGACAAGATAAAACTGGGACAACTGGAGGACCATCATGGCCATCAAATACGGCCGCCCCATCGAATCCCGCGTCCGCGTCGTGCCGGCCGAAGGACGAGGCGAGGCGGCACCGCTCGATCTTGCCACACGCCTTCGCCGCAACCGCCGTACCGAATGGGCCCGGCGCATGGTGCGGGAAAACGTTCTCACCACCGACGACCTGATCTGGCCGATGTTCGTATCGGGAGGCCGACGTTCCCCAGTGGAGTCCATGCCGGGCGTGGACCGGCTTGCGGTTGAGGACGTGGTGCGCGAGGCCGAGCGCGCGGCAAAGCTCGCGATCCCCTGCATCGCGCTGTTCCCTTACACCGATCCGGGACTGCGCGACGAAAGCGGAACCGAGGCGCTCAACCCCGACAACCTGGTGTGTCGGGCGGTGCGCGCCATCAAGAAAGACGTCCCCAATATCGGCGTGCTCTGCGATGTGGCGCTCGATCCCTACACCAGCCACGGCCACGACGGCCTGATGCGCGACGGCACGATCCTCAATGACGAGACCGTCGCGGTCCTGGTGAAGCAGGCGTTGGTGCAGGCGGAGGCAGGTTGCGACATCATCGCGCCATCCGACATGATGGACGGCCGCGTGGGGGCGATCCGCAAGGGGCTCGACAACGCAGGTTTCAAGGACGTGCAGATCATGGCGTATACGGCCAAATACGCCTCGGCCTTCTACGGGCCGTTCCGCGACGCAGTCGGTTCATCGACAACGCTCACCGGCGACAAGCGCACCTATCAGATGGACTTCGGCAATTCAGACGAGGCGCTGCGCGAGGCAGAATTGGATATCGCAGAAGGCGCCGACATGATCATGGTCAAGCCGGGTCTGCCCTATCTCGATATTCTGGCTCGCATCAAGGACAACTTCGGGATGCCGACCTTCGCCTACCAGGTATCGGGCGAATACGCGATGCTGATGGCCGCCGTGCAGAACGGTTGGCTCGACGGCGACAAAGCCATGATCGAGACATTGACTGCGTTCAAGCGTGCCGGTGCCGACGGTGTGCTGACCTATTTCGCACCGCGTGTTGCCGAGAATCTCAGGAAATAACTTCATGCTGTGGTGCCGTTTCGAGAACGATCATTCGCCGTCTTATGGCATTGTCGAAGGCGACCGCGTCGTTACCGTAGAAGGCGACCCGTTTTCAGATCACAAGCGCACGGCGACCATCCACCGCCTCGATCAGGTCAAGCTTTTGGTCCCTGTGGTGCCGCCCACGTTTTATGCCATCGGCTCGAATTACCACAACCATGTGATCGGCCGGGCCAAAGTGAAAGGCACTGCGCCTAAATTCTACGAGAGGCCTCGCGTCGGTTATCGCGCCAATAGCGCGCTGATCCCGACCGGCGCGTCTATCGTCAAACCCAAGGACGCCGGCCCGAATTTCGAATACGAGGGCGAAATCGTCGCCGTGGTCGGCAAGGCCATGCGCAACGTCACGCCCGCCGAAGCCACCGAAGGGATCTTCGGCTGGACCATCGGCAACGACGTGACCGAACGCGACTGGCAGAAAAGCGACCCGACCAACCTGCGCTCCAAGAACGCCGATACATTCAAGCCGATGGGCCCGTTCATCGCGACCGGAATCGAGCCGCGCGACATGACGACCAACGTTCGCTTGAACGGCAAGACACTGCATTCGTTCCCCACCGGCAACATGCTGTTCAGCGCCGGCGAAGTCATCAGCGATATTTCCCGCACCAACACGCTCGTGCCCGGAGACGTCGTCTGGCTTGGCACCGACGAGGTGCCCCAGGCCCTGAGTCCCGGCGACGTGATCGAAATCGAGATCACCGGCATCGGCGTGCTGCGTAACCCAGTGAGGGCTCAGTCGTAACGCAACCAAGCGGCGCACCGGTCGGATGTCGTCGACAGGCCGGGCGCCAATAAACAAAGGTCAACAGGGGGGTATAAAATGAAAACAAGACATCTGGTCCTCGCTGCAACCGCGGCCGCTTTGTTCGCCGCAACGCCGGCTTGGATTGCGGCGGCCGAAACGTATCCGTCACGTCCGATCCGCGTGTTGTTGCCGTTCGCCGCCGGATCGGTCTCCGACGTCACGC
>JAFKKQ010000444.1 GCA_017304505.1 Hyphomicrobiales bacterium
GCCACAGCCCTTTGCCGAAGACGAAGACGCGCTCCAGGGCGAAAGCGGCGAACATGTTTCGGTGTCGCCGGCTGGCGAGGACGGTCAGCCGAACGGACACTCTGCCGAAGGCGCCGGCGAGCGCCGGCGGCGGCGTGGGCGGCGCGGCGGTCGCCGCAACCGCCGCGACCGCGAAGGCCACGAGGGTGGACGCGACACGACGCAAGAAGCCACCTTCGAGAACGGGGCTGCGCCCCAGCACGAGGCAAACGACTGGCGCCACGGCGAACAGCCGGCAGCGGAGGCTCACGCCTTCGAGACTTCCGCTTCCGAGGCTCAGCCTTCCTGGAGCAACGGCGCTTCCCCACCCCCGGCGCCCACTCAGCCGGAACCGGCGGAACCCACCGCTTCGCATGATGCCGCGCCGGAGCCCGAGCACCCGCCGCGTCGCCGTTCGACGGTGCGCGAGCCCGCCCCGGTGTTCAACGACACCCCGGCGCCGATTCCAATGCCCACGCCACAACCGGCGCCGGTCGTGACCAGCGCCGCCGAGGCCGACGACGCAACCAAGCCGCGCCGCACCGGATGGTGGGCGAAACGGTTGCTGGGCGGCAAATAAAGGCCGCTCGATGCAAAGCCGTTGGGTCGATCGCAACGCCCAGGCAGCGGTCGACCGCGCAGCGCAGGCTGGCGTTCCGCCGGAGCTGGCACTGCGCTCCTACAGCACGCGGCTGCTCGGCGGCGACCCGGCGCTGGTGCTGCACGGCGGCGGCAACACGTCGCTCAAGACGCACATGCGCGACCTCGCTGGCGACAACGTCGAGGTGCTGTGCGTCAAGGCGACCGGGGCGGATATGGCCGGCGTCGAACCGAACGATATGGTCGCCGTGCGGCTTGCGCCGCTGCAACGGCTGCGAACGCTGGACGACCTCTCCGACGACGACATGGCGCGCGTGCAGCGCGGCTACTTGATCGATCCGCTGGCACCGAACCCGTCACTGGAACTTCTACTGCACGCCTTTGTGCCGCATGCCTTCGTCGATCACACCCATGCCAATGCGGTCCTGAGCCTGATCGATCAGCCGGACGGCCATAAGCTTTGCGCCGAGGTATACGACGGCCGCGTCGGTCTCGTTCCCTATGTGCGGCCGGGCTTCGGCCTCGCCAAGGCGGCAGCCAAGACCGTCGACGCCAATCCGAAGGTCGAAGGGCTGATCCTCGACAAACACGGCATCTTCAGCTTCGGCGCCAACGCCCGCGAATCCTACGAACGGATGATCGAGTTGGTCAGCCGCGCCGAGGAGCGGCTGCAAAAGCACCGCAAGACGGTGTTCGTATCCGCGACACTGCCGCCGCTGATCGCAACGAATAACGAAGTCGCTCCCCTCCTGCGTGGCGCGTGCAGCCTGAAAGACGACGGTGGCGAAGGCGCGCATCGCCGGATGATCCTGGAACACCGCTCCAGCGATGCCATCTTGAATTTTGTCAGCGGCGCGGAGCTTGCGCGCTATGGCGGTACGCTGGTCATCACGCCCGACTACACCATCCGCACCAAGAACTGGCCGCTGATCCTGCCCTCGCCCGAAGCCGGCAAGCTCGACGACTTCAAGACCAGCGCGAGCGCAGCCGCAACGGCCTACATCGCGCGCTACAAGGATTATTTCGCACGCCACAACGCGCGCGCCGGCGGGCACAAGATCATGCTCGATCCCCTGCCCCGCGTCGTACTGGTTCCGGGCGTGGGCCTCTATGGCCTCGGCCCCACTGCCAAGGACGCGCGCATCGCCGCCGACATGGCGGAAGCCGCCATCGCCGTGATCGCCGACGCCGAGGCCATCGGTCGCTTCGAGACGATCTCGGAAGCCGACAGGTTCGACTGCGAGTATTGGCCGATCGAACAGGCCAAGCTCGGCAAGGCCAAGCCGTTGCCGCTGGCGGGCCAGATCGCGGTGATCACCGGAGCAGGCGGCGCCATTGGCGCGGCGACCGCGACAGCCTTCGCCAACGCAGGCGCCCAGGTGGCGCTGCTCGATCTCGATCCGGCGTCCGCTCAGGAAAAAGCCAAAGCCATCGGCGACGCCGCGCTTGCGGTGCGCTGCGACGTCACCGACACGGCATCCGTGCGCGACGCTTACGCGCAGGTGGTCACGGCGTTCGGTGGCGTCGATATTCTTGTCTCAAACGCAGGCGCAGCCTGGCAAGGCCGCATCGGCGAGGTCGACGAAGCAACCTTGCGCAAAAGCTTCGAACTGAATTTCTTCGGCCATCAGCGTGTGGCGCAAGCCGCCGTGAAAATCATGCTCACACAAGGCACCGGTGGCTGCCTGTTGTTCAACGTCTCCAAGCAGGCGGTCAATCCCGGCCCCAACTTCGGACCCTATGGTTTGCCAAAGGCAGCCACGTTGTTCCTCGTGCGGCAATATGCGGTCGATTACGGCGCGGACGGGATTCGCGCCAACGCCGTCAATGCCGACCGCATCCGCTCAGGTCTGCTCACCGACGACTTCATCAAGGAGCGCTCGAAGGCACGCGGCGTCTCCGAGAAGGACTACATGAGCGGCAATCTGCTGGGCCGCGAAGTCACCGCCGAAGATGTGGCGCAGGCGTTCCTCAATCAGGCGCTGGAGTTGAAGACCACCGGCGATGTCACCACGGTTGATGGCGGCAACATCGCGGCAGCGTTACGGTAAAGATCCTCGCGCGTGAAAAACAATTTTTCTCGGCACGAGTGCGCGATGGAAATAACTTCCAGGCGGCGCAGGAACGCGACAATCTCGGCGTTCCGCATTGTGCGGGCGCGACGCGACGCCTAGATTTCCTCCACACGCTGATGGAGGTTGCCATGCCCGCCCTCGCCGAAGCTCCGATCCCGCAGACCATCGAGCCCACCGTGAACTACATCATCAACGACGGTGCGGAGGTGTTCACCTATTCCGGCGGACCCGGCTCAACCGAGGTGAAGACCGGCGGCACGCCCGACCCACACAAGATCGTCATGCACAATGGTCGTCCGCATACTGCCGAGTTCAAGCTCGACGTCGACGGCTTCCGCTTCGTGCGTCACGATACCAAGGTAAAGAATTTTCTCGACGATGCCGAGGTGCGAAGCGTCTATTATCCGGAGATCGAGGCGCTGATCAAAGCCGAGAGCAGCGCCAAGCGGGTCGTTGTGTTCGACCACACGCTGCGCACCGCCGATGACACCTTCCGCGAGCAGCACAAGATCCGCGAGGTCGTGCGGCGTGCTCATAACGATTACACCGAATGGTCCGGCCCGCAGCGGCTGCGCGACATCCTGCCCGACGAGGCCGACGAACTGGCGAAGCACCGCTTCGCCATCATCCAGGTGTGGCGGCCGATCCGCTATCCGGTCGAGACGCACCCGCTCGCCATCGCCGACGCCCGCAGCGTGGCGTTCGAGGACTTCGTGATCTCCGAGCGGCGCTACCCCAACCGCATCGGCCAGACTTACGCCGTCGCTTACAACCCGGCCCACAAGTGGTTCTGGTTCCCGCGCCAGGCGCGCGACGAAGCCCTGGTGTTCAAGGTCTACGACTCGGCCAAGGACGGCCGCGCCCGCTGGACCGCCCACACGGCGTTCGACGATCCGACCACGCCGGCCAACGCCCGTCCTCGGGAAAGCATCGAAATCCGCACGCTGGCATTTTTCTGACCGGATGCTATCAGTCGCGCGTCACGGCACGCCCGCCGTGGCGCGCGATTTTTTTTCACGAGGACGAGATGCCGGAAGCCGAGAACCAGGGTGCACGCTATCAGGCCGACAAGCCGCAGGCCACGCCGGGCTTTTTTCTCAAAGGCTCGCACCAACTCGACTGGGGCATGAAGAACCGGCTGGCCCGCACCTTCAACCCGCAGTCCGGCCGCACCGTGATGCTCGCCATCGACCACGGTTATATCGCCGGGCCGACCTCGGGCCTTGAGCGCATCGACCTCTCCATCGTGCCGCTTCTGCCGCAATGCGACGCGCTGTTCTGCACACGCGGTGTGCTGCGTTCGATGATCCCGGCGGAGTCGCAAAAGCCGATGGTGCTGCGCGCGAGCGGCGGCGCCAACATCCTGCGTGATGACATGTCGGACGAGGAGATCGCGATGGACATGGACGACGCGGTGCGGCTCAACGCCGCCGGCGTCGGCATCCAGGTCTACATCGGCAGCGAGTTCGAGACCCGCAACGTCCACAACATGACGAAGCTGGTCGATGCGGGGCTTCGCGTCGGCATGCCGGTGATGGGCATCACCGCCGTCGGCAAGAACATGAAGCGCGACGCGCAGTATTTCCGCCTCGCCTGCCGCATCATCGCCGAGCTTGGCGCGCAATATGTCAAGACCTACTACGTCGACGACGGCTTCGAGACAGTCACGGCGTCGTGCCCCGTCCCCATCGTCATGGCCGGCGGCAAGAAGCTGCCCGAACTCGATGCACTGACGATGGCCTACAATGCCATTGAGCAGGGCGCGAGCGGTGTGGACATGGGCCGCAACATCTTCCAGTCCGAAG
>JAFKKQ010000458.1 GCA_017304505.1 Hyphomicrobiales bacterium
AGGCCGATCCGGCCGTCGACCCGCACTGAGATCGAGGGCCGCAAGGCGACACGGCCGGACTTTTGGTCCGGCCGCGCGTTGTCCTTCGCAGTCGTTCAGTTTGCTGCGAAACAGTAGAGCAGGCCGTCGCCGCCCGTGCTGCGCAGGTCAGCCTGCGAGCATCCGCCGCCCGGCCCCCGCGAAGGATGCGACGAGTTCCACGATTTCGCCGGTGGATCCTCCGTCAACCCTTGCCGATCGGAATGGCCCAGCATGGCCGCGCCGTTCGTGCTGCTCGTCCAGTTGTTGCAGGTGCGGTCTTGCCCGGCGGGGAATGCCCGGCCGTCCGGCGTCGAGCCGGTAAGAATGTCGTGGCGGTTCGGGGTGTCGCCGCGGCCGTTGATGACATCGCCCTTCTCGCTAAGCGCGGTCTGCTTGGTCATGTTGTTGCCGGCGCTGTGCAGGTCGTCGACGCTCTTGGCAACGACGATACCTTTAGCGTTCTGCCAGGGGCCTTTCCCGATGCGGTCGCGCGCGTTGACGGCGTTGGCGCCCTGCGTGCTGAGGTAAGCATGCCAGGTCTTGCCGGTGGATCCGGCCGCCTGTGCCAGCTTGGCACATTGCGCGTCGGCCCCTGCCAAGCCGCCGAGATCGCCTCCCTTGCCGGGGCCGCTGCTGGTCACAAAGAACGTCATGCTGTTGACTTGCTGAGCCTGCGCCGGCATGCCGAAGCCAAATGCAAACACCGCCGCCGACGCCAGAACCGAAAACCGCATCCTGGTGATCATCGCCCAAATCCTCCCTTGATCGGCTCCGGTACGGTCCGGGCCGGTCAATTGAAAACATCGGACGTTGCCGATGTCATCCGCGCCACCCTGACATTATTGTGATGAAACCGTGATGCCCGGATGCCGAAGCCGGAGTCAGGAACGGGCAAATCGCGGCACGGTCTCGGGCGCGTCCGCCCGGTCGCCGATAACGCAATTGCGCCCGGCCGCCTTGGCCTCGTAAAGGCGCCGGTCGGCGGCCTGGAACAGGGCGTCGTAATCGACGCAGTCGGCCGGCGCCGTGGCGATCCCGATGCTCGCCGTGACGCCCGAGCCGGCGCCGTCGATGCTGGCCGCGATCTCGCAGCGAATCCGCTCGCCGAGCGCCAGCGCCGCGACGCCCTCGAGGCCGTCGCAGATCACCACGAACTCCTCGCCGCCGAAGCGGAACACCAGATCGGTCGCCCGCACCGTCACCATGATCTTGCGGGCGATGCGCTGGATGACCGCGTCGCCGGTGGCGTGGCCGAACCGGTCGTTGAAGCCCTTGAAATGATCGATGTCGACCAGCAGCAGGCTGACCGCGCGTCCCGCGCCCACGGCCTGGCCGACGGCGCGGCGCCCCTGCGACTCCAGCCGACCGCGATCGAACGTCCCAGTGAGGGCGTCGCGGCCGGTGCGCGCCAGCAGATCCTCGTAGCGTTCGCGGTAGGTGAGCAGGTCGAACACGTCGGCAACGCTCGCGGCACCGGACCATTGATGGACCGGGCGTTCGAGCCAGCGCAAATACGAGCCGACCAGCACGCTGTAGATCGCCACCGCGCCCATCTTGGCGGCCCATCCGCCGACCAGAACGGAAACCGGCGCGCCCGTCAGCAGCCGCAGCCCGAGATAGAAACCGATCTGGTCGAATGTCATCACCACCGCGCCCGCGAGCGCCAGCCGCATCAGGATGCGGTCGGACAGCCACCGGCGCGAATGCTCATACAAAAGGATGATGAGGATGCAGTCGGCGAACAGCAGCGCCGTGCCCCACACCATGAGCGCGCCCATCTCGTCGACAAAACCGAAATCGGCGATCCGGTCCGGTCCGAGCGGGATCAGTTCATGGCTGCGCATCAAGGCCGCCAAGGCGACCATCAGCAGATTGCCGATCAGGAGCCCATAGATCGGCTGACGCACAATCCGCGCATCCTCGCGGATATAGACCAGAAGCAACAGCATCAGCTTGCCGGTGAACAACACGCTCGACCCCGGCGAAGCGACGATCCCAAAGGGAAGTTGGACGTAGAGGATGCTGGCGAGATAAGTCTCGATGAAATGCATCACGCCCAGCGCACAGAAGAAGGCGCCGATGCCCAGCCAATGGCGGGCGCGAAACAATCCGGCGAGGACAGCGAAGTAAAGCAGCGCGTCCGCAAGGAGCAGGAACAAATTGGCGATTTCAGGCATCGGATCGCGCTATGTCCGGGACGCTCAGGAAAGGATCGGCTGCCGCGTATTTCCTGATGGGCTGTAGCCCGTGAGGGTTAAAATTCGGCTCACAATGCCCTGAAACGCCGGCGCGATGGGCTGGAATTGTGCCAAAAGGATCGTTTTCAACAGGCAACGGCGACCCGCAGGCCGCCGTTGCTTTGTCGAAAGCAAAGCCGGATCAGGCGCTCCGCAGCCGCGGAACCAGCTTGAGCGCATTCTCGCGCTCCACCTTCTTGAGGTCGTCGCCCTTGAAGAATGCGGTGACGCCTTTGGCGTGATCGGAGGCCGTCCGATAGGGGAAGTCGGTGCCGAATACGATCTGCGATGAGGACACCAGCTCGTTGAGCGCGTGGAGCGTGACGCCGCCCGAAATCGCGGCGGTGTCATAATAGAAGCGCCGCAGCTCGCCGTTCATCGTGTCGAGCGTGATCTTGCCGCGATAGGGCGGCGTGTGAATGAGTTGCCACTGGAACCGCTCGGCGAACGCGGTCAGCGCGCCGCCGCCATGCGACCAGATCCAATTGATGTCCTTGTACTTCTGCGACGCGCCGCTGAGGATCAGGCTGGCGATCGTGCGCGTGGTGTCGGCACCAAACTCGATGACGTAATCGGGCACGCCACGCACCAGATTGACGCAACACTCCGGCGACGTCGGGTGGGTGTAGACCGTCGCCTTGCGCCGGTTGAGTTCCTCCCAGATCGGAGCGAAAGCGGGATCGCCCAGCCATTTGTTGCCGTAGCTCGTCATGCAGCCGACGCCGTCGACCTTGAGCGTGTCGAAGGCGTAGGCGATCTCCTTCAAGCTCTCGTCGATGTGCGGCAACGGCAGCGTCGCCCAGACACCGAAGCGGCCGGGGTGATCGGCCATCAGCTTCTTGGCGTATTCGTTCGATTCACGCGCGATGCGGACGGCGACATTCTTGCCGAGCGGCGTGACCTGCGGTGTGGTCGGCGAGGTCATCGAGGTGGCAACGCCGCCCTTGTCCATGTCCTCGATCAGCTTGGGCACCGACCAGTTCTTCAGCGGGAAGTCGCTGCGGCCGATGATCTCCATTGCCGCAAACCAGGTCGGCGGTACGATGTGGCAGTGCACGTCGATCCGATGCGGTTTGGCCGGAGCTTGCGGTTGAGCCAGCGCCTTCGGCGCAAAGCCCGCGGCAGCAAAACCCGCGGCAGCACCCGCGCCGAGCAGCCGGCGGCGACTGATGCCGGCGATGGCCGGCGGTTCAACGCAGCAGGCGCAGGTCGGCAGCGGCCGACCTTTCCACTTGAGCATGACATCCTCCCATGACGTTCATTCCGATATAGCGATCGGCTCTCCGGCCGTTGTGCAGATGCAGTCACGTTCGCGCCGCGACCACCCGGGGTCAAGAGCGCTGACATTCATGCCGCGACGACCGACAAACCGGGTTGACGGCGGCCGTTTTGCTTGCCTAGTGAGGCGCAAAAGTAAACCGCAAAACGAAACGCCGTGCCGAAAATCACCTATATCGACACCGAAGGAACCGCGCGCACCGTGGAGGCCAAGGTCGGCGCCACGGTGATGGAAACCGCAGTCGACAACGACATTCCCGGCATTCTCGCGACGTGCGGCGGCTCGTGCTCCTGCGCCACCTGTCACGTCTATGTGGACGACGGCTGGGCCGCCAAGCTGCCGCCGCCAGCGCTGGAGGAGAGTGACATGCTCGACACCGCGCACGACCTCAAGGACACCTCGCGGCTGTCCTGCCAGCTCGTGGTCAGCGAGGAACTCGACGGCCTGATCGTCACCACCCCGCCACGGCAGATCTGAATATCCACGGCCTCGGCCGCCGATACGGCTACCGTCACGATGGCGGCTCCGCTACCATGCCGGACGCTTCGGGCCGGAACCGACGCCAAGAGAGGTCGCGATGAAAATCAGGATGGCTGCGATCGCAGCGCTCGGCGTGGCGCTGACAGTCTGCGTCGGCACTCCGGCCGGCGCATTCAATCTTCTGGCCGGCGTCTACGGCGCCAAGGGAAACGATACCGGCGGCATCATTCCCTGGTCGCCCGAGAATGAGCGTGCGGCATTCGATATCGCGCAGAACAACTGCGGCTTCTGGAACAAATACGCAGTGGCAACCAGCATCCATCGCGTGCCCGGCGACTACATCGCCTATGCCTGCCGCTGGGACCCGCCGCGCTATCGGCAGGTTCGTCATCATCGCCATCGCGTCGACGTAAAGATCGAGAAGTAACGCGGCTTAGATTTGTTTGAGATTGAATCGCCCGTTCGTCCCCGCGGA
>JAFKKQ010000459.1 GCA_017304505.1 Hyphomicrobiales bacterium
CCTACACGCTCGTCGGCTCCAAAAACCTGCCGTACAAAACGCCACAGGAGATCATCGCCGCCGCCAAGGCCAAGCCCGGCACGATCAAGCTTGCGAACGCCGGCATCGGCACCGGCCAGCATGTGGTCGGTGCGGCGTTCCAGGCGATCACGGGAACGAAGTTCCTGGAGGTGCCTTATCGCGGCTCGTCGCTGGCCTATCCTGATGTGCTGTCGGGGCGAGTCGATCTTTTCTTCGACTCCACGCCGGCTGCGCTGCCTTACATCAAGTCGGGGCAGGTGAAAGGCATTGCGATCCTGACGGCGAAGCGCCACACGGATGCGCCGAACGTTCCGACCATGACCGAGTCAGGCGTGCCGGGACTCGAGATCGATTCCTGGATCGGGATTTTCGCACCGGCGAAGACGCCGCCGTCGGTCATCGCGCTCTTGCGCAAGCACATCGCCGAAGCAGGCCCTGAGATGAAGCCGCAGCTTGCGAAAGTCGGCGGCGAGTTGATGGATGTGCCGCCGGACAAGATCGCAGCCGTGGTCAAGGCCGATTACGACAAGTGGCTCAAGATCATCAAGAACGCGGGCATTCATCTGGATTGACGTGGGCTTGCGCTCCCGTCGGGACCTGCTTGCTAAATCTTCAGTTCGACGAGCGTTTCCTTGGCGAACAACTCCTCCACCGCAAGCTTGCGCTGGGTCACGCCCTGCTCGTGGCAAAAGGCCAGGAACGGTTCGAGTGTCTTGCGATTCCTCTCGACGCCGTAAGGCCAGGGATCGCCATCGGCAAACAGCAGCCGGTTGGTATCTTCGATGTGATCGTTGCTCCAGGCGGTCGGAACGAACGAAATCTGCCCCTGGTACAGGGCCGGCAGGCAGGCGCGCTTGGCCTTCTCGAAGGCTTCGAGAATGTTGCGGGCGATCCAGCGGTTCGCCTCGTAGGTTTCGCGGCGTACGACGACCACATGCATGATCGGGAAGATGCCGGTCTTCTGGAAATAGGCCCGCTCTTGCTCGCGATAGTCGGGAACGAGGCGTTTTACGCCGTGCTTGCCGTCGAGGAAGACGTCGGGCGGGCGCGCGCTGATCATGGCGTCGATCTCACCGCCGAGCAGCAGTTCGTTCAGGCTCTTGTCCTGAACGCTTGTGAGACGCAGGCCGGGCGGCAGATCGAATTTCGCCATCTCCTTGCGGCCACGGTCGTTGACGCCGGCCTGAATCCAGTCGATCGACGTGAGCGGCACGCCGACGTCGTGCTGCAGCCAGCCGCGCACATAGGTCACCGCGGTTTGCGTCCATTGCGGGATGCCGATACGCGCACCCTTGAGATCGGCTGGACTCTTGATCTTCGAATCGGCGGTGACATAGATCGAGCCGTGCCGGAACACGCGCGAGGGGAAGATCGGCAGCGCGATCATGGGAGCGTTGCCGCTCGCTGCGAGCGTGCAATAGGTGGCGAGCGAGAACTCTGAGATCTCCCATTCCTGCGAGGCCAGGAAGCGATAGGCGATCAGCTCGAACGGATGGTTGAGCACGCGCAGGTCGATACCCTCCGGCTTGATCCGGTCGGCTGCGAGTTCGCGCGTGTGAAGGTAGTCGCCTATGGCGAGTGTCAGTGGAAGGTCGGACATAGCGGTAGGCTCCATCGCAACAGGGCCAAGGCAAGCAGGCGGGGTTTCCGTCGGGGATGTCTCCATGCCGGACAGGAATGGGATGCCGACAGCTTCAATCGCGTGTATAGCCCGGATGCGGGACGGAAACAGCCATGCTCTTAATGCTGCTGCCCGGTCGAAGGACGGTATGGGGCATCGTATGACGGAGGAACTGAGATGAGACTGGTGAGCTACATTGCCGACGGCAAGGAATGCTATGGCGTGGTTGCCGGTAATGGCGTCGCGACCCTGAAGGGACATGCTTCATTGCGCGATGCGCTCGCGGCCGGTGCGCTTGACGAGATGCGCAAGGCTGCGGCCGGCGCCAAGCCGGATTACGCGCTGGCCGACATCCGCTTCCTGCCGGCGATCCCCAACCCCCACAAGATTCTCTGCGCCGGGGTGAACTACAAATCCCACGCCGCCGAGGTCGGGCGCGAGTTGCCGAAGCAGCCGAGCATGTTCATCCGGTTCACTGACACGCTGGTCGGGCACGAGGGTGAAATGATCCGCCCGAAGCTCTCCGACAATTTCGATTTCGAGGGAGAACTGACGATGGTCGTCGGCAAAGGCGGCCGTCACATTCCGATCGACCGGGCGCTCGACCATGTCGCCGGCTATACGATTTTTGTCGATGGCAGCGTGCGCGACTATCAGAAGTTCTCGGTCACTTCGGGCAAGAACTGGCCCGGCACCGGTCCGCTCGGCCCCTGGATCGTGACCGCCGACGAGATTCCCGACCCCGGCAAGCTGACATTGACCACGCGGCTCAACGGCCAGCAGGTGCAGCATTCCGGGACCGATAAGCTGATCTATTCCTGCCAGCAGATCATCAGCTTTTGCTCCGATTTCACCGAACTTCATCCCGGCGATATTATCGCCACCGGCACGCCGGAGGGCGTTGGCCATAGCCGCAAGCCGCCGCTCTGGATGAAGCCGGGCGATGTGCTTGAGGTGGAGGTTTCCGGCATCGGCGTGCTGCGGACACGGATCGTCGACGAGAAATAGCGGCGGGGGGCTCCAGGCAGGCACGGCATTGGCAAGTGTCTGCGGCTGCGGGGCGGGGCAATATCCTCCCTCGAAACGGTGCCGCTCAACCGCGCCGTCGAGGGAGGAATCCGATGAAAAAATCGATCATGGCCGTTCTTGTCGCCGCGCTTGCGGCAGCGGTTGTCCCGGCAAGCTCTGCGTTCGCTGTTGAAAAGCTTAAGGTTGCAATCCCGCAAAAGGGTTTCTGGGACAGCTCTTGGGTGGAGTTCGGCCAAGCTGCCGGATTTTTCAAGGCGGCGGGGCTTGATGTCGACGTGTTCTACACCGAGGGCGGCGCGCAGACGATCGCCGCTGTCGCTTCTGGCAGCGTCGATATCGCCATGTCGAACGGCATCCTCGGTGCCATCGGCGCCTATGTAAAGGGCGGCGACGCCACGCCCTATCGCATCATCTCAGCCGAGATGACCGGCGCCAACGAGCTGTTCTGGTGGGTCAAGGCCGACAGTCCGATCAAGACGCTGAAGGACGCCGACGGCAAAACCATCGCGTTTTCGTCACCGGGTTCGTCATCGAACCTGATCCTCCTGACCCTGCTGAAGCAGGCCGGCTCGAAGGCCAAGCCGACGCCGACCGGCGGCGTGCCCTCGACCTATACCCAGACCATGACCGGGCAGATCGACATCGGCTGGTCGGTGGTGCCGTTTGCGCTGAAGGACGTGCAGGACGGCAAGATCCGCATCATCGCCCGCGCCCGCGAGGCGACGGAGCTGGCCAACCAGACCATCCGCGTCAACCTCGCCAGCATCAATTCGCTCAAAACCAAGCGCGCGACCATCGCCAAGTTCATGGAGGTGGTGCACAAGTCGATTGATTGGGCCTATTCCAATCCACAGGCGATCGACATCTTCGCCAAGAACATGAAGGTGACGCGCGACATCGCGAAGAGGGCGGTGGACGAGTTTTATCCGAAGTCGGCCATGCAGCTCGGTGAGATTCGCGATCTGAACCGCTCACTCAAGGACGCGCTGGATTACAAGTTCGTAACCTCGCCCAAGACTCCGAAGGATGTCGCCGGCTTGATCGACATCGTCTACAAGCCGAAGTGAGCGCTCCGGCCAACGCTTTGCTTCGCAAAGGCTTGGCACCATTGGCGATTTGACGGACGTGGCGGCCGATGACGCGGCCGCCACAGCGGCAGCGTGACATATCCACAACGCTTTCACAGGATTGCGCCGCGCGCGCGTGTTTCGATTGGGCACCCAGCCATTTGGTTGATAACATTTTTTCCCAACCCGCGCGGCCTCGTCTCGCCGTCGCGGTTCACACCTGTTGTATTGAGCGGTGGGCATGCGTCCGTCGGAGTCGCAGCGTTTGGTGTTGTCGCGCCGCGTCAGGCGGCTTGCGGCGACGGTCATTGTCGCCGTCATGACGCAGCCGCTCGCGGGCTGCTTCCTGCCGAATGACGTCATTCCGGCCGCGATCGACATTCCCAATGCTTATCGTTACAGCCCCCGCCATGCCGATGCGGCGCTGCCTTCCGTCGTGTGGTGGCGCGGGTTCCGGTCCAAGGAACTGACCGGCCTGATCGAGGAATCGCTCACCAGCAATTTCGATGTGGCGGCCGCCGTTGCCCGTATCGTGCAGGCCGATGCCCAATCGCGCATCGTCGGCGCGGCGCTCCTGCCGGCGGTCGATCTGAACGGCGGCGCCTCGCGTTCGCGCAACTCCCAGAGCATCGGCAGCAACGACTTTTCCGGCGGCCGCTCCGAACGCACCAACTTGAGCGCGTCGCTGAGTGTGAGCTACGAAATCGATTTCTGGGGCAAGAACCGCGCGGCGT
>JAFKKQ010000460.1 GCA_017304505.1 Hyphomicrobiales bacterium
AGCAACCGGCCGGCCTTGTGCCATCAGCACATCGACCTGCCGAAGCTTCGCCACGATCTCTTCAGCTGTATGCCGCTTCCTCGCCATTGATCTCATCCTCCATGGTCAAAACATACTTCAGGGAGGACCACTTCAAAGGGGGCAGATCATCTTCAGTGTTCGAATGTTTTTATTGATGGGCCATAAATAAAAACTATGGTTCGCGACGTTCTCTTTGCCGTCGATTGCTAACGAACGATGACATCCGTTCGAACAGGGATACCGGTCGCCGCCGATTTCAACGTCGCCGGCCTCCCTCGGGACCGTTTTCGCGAAAATCGAGGCCCTACCGCGAAACGGAGCGCGCCTGGCGCTGAACGATCGGCATAATGATCGAGTGCAGCCGGGCCTCGTATTCATTGGCTGCCTTGTGGGCCACGCGGATAAAGGCGCTCCCTGAGCTGACGGCGCTCAGAATGTAATAGCCGGATTTCGGGCGCGGCACGACGAGGTGATAGCTCGACATCGTGGTGTCCGGAGTTTGGCACGACGCGAAGACGCGCTCGATTGCTGAACCGCTGATTTCCTCGGACGCTTTGTTAAAGAAGAATCCGCCCCGGCAGCCTTCCAGCGAGCGCTCGATGACGGCGTCGGAAACACGGGGCATTGGAATGGGCGTATCCAGGATCAGCAAGCGGCCGACGACAAGCCCCGCCTTCCACATCACGTCGGCGGGAAAACCGGGCCTATCTTCGGGCTTCGTCAAAAGCTCTGATTTTGCGACGCGCATCTGCCCGATGATGTCTGAAGCAAGCGCGACCGCCTCCTTGTTGTGAGCCGTTTTTGCAACGCCGTCGATGGTGAGGAGGGCCTTGCTCGACTTCGTTCGTTGGCTGAAGTGGGTTGAGTGCAAGACGCACTGCGTCAGCGCGGAAAGGGCCTCCCCTCCTTCGATCAACGAGAATTTCAGCACAAGCCCGCCCAGCGCGACCTGCATTTGCTGAGCGACCCGAAGGCGAGCGAAAAACAGCAGACCGTCCCTCGGGCGGATCGAAAGCTTGTTCGGCTCAAGCGCGACAACGGTCGCGGCCATCGGCGGCGCATCGTCGATTTTCAAGCTTGCATTTTGCGTGGCGCCTTTCGGAAAGCTCCATTGGGGGTCCGAGAGCGTGACGCCCCAGCGGTATGACCGGTCAACAGAATAGGCGATGCCCGTTTTTTCCGGGCTCGATTTCGCGGCAGCGCAATATTCGAAGGATTTGGACCGAGGATCGGAGTACGCGCCGCCCAACCAACTCGCTAGGTGGAACGTGTTTTTAGCCGGGGCGGCCCCCGCAGCCCCCTGCAACGCGATCCCAGAGATCAGGCACGCTGCTACACCGAGAAGACCCAATGCAACAGATATGCTGGAGTCGCATCGGCTCCGGGCCCGGTGCACCATGCCAGTCACTCTTGCAATTCGCGTTGTGACACGCGCTGTCCCCGCCCACCGTCTTCCTTGACAACATAACCGATCGTTCAAAAACGATTGAATACCGTTTCCTGCATTTCATTTAAGGCGTGGTTAGCGATGGATATTATCGAATGTTATGGGACATAACGACGACATCCACAGTAAAAACGGGAATCGCTCAAGTTTTAGGACGATTGCACCTGCCAAACCACAGATAGTGTGGTATCGACATCACAGCCTGCGAAATTATAAGTAAGGGCTATTACAGTCTATTTCAGCTGCTGCGTATACTGCTATCGGTTTTGAATTAATGTTGCAGCTGACGTGTCAGGGGGGTCCGTTCGAGGATGCGTACTCGGTTTTGGACGAGCCTTTTTTGGTGTTGCGCAATGGTTGTCGGAGCCGTCGGCGCCAAAGCCGAGCCCTTCACCATCAACGACGCAATACAGATGGCTGTGCAGACAAATCCCTCAGTGGGCGAGGCGTCTGCGAACCGGCGGGCTACAGAAGCGGAGTTGCGTCAGAATCAGGGCACGCTGCTACCCCAAGTGCGCCTTGAGGCGCAGGGCGGTCCGGCGCGAACGGATCAGCGCGGCATTTTTCCGGCGCCGTCCAGCAACAACAGATGGCTACCCGCGTCCAAGGCGTCGATCGTCGTCAGGCAACTGCTGTTCGACGGGTTTACCTCGATAAACGAGATCTGGCGCCAGGCCGCTCGGGTGGACGCGGCCGCTGCACGTGTGCATGAACGCAGCGAACTCACCGCTCTCGATGCCGCGGAAGCGTATGTCGATGTGGTGCGCTACACGCGACTGGTCGCGTTGTCCCAGGAAAATATAACGGCCCACCGCAGAATCTTGTCGAACGTCCAGTCTCGCTTCTCCGGCGGTCGCGCCGGAGAAGGCGATCTCGAGCAGACCAAGGAACGGGTGGATGCCGCCGAAGTGGCATTAACCGAATTCCGCCGCAGCCTTGAGGACGCCCGCGCCAAGTTCCGGCGCGTCATCGGAGTGGAGCCCTTCAATCTCCGCGGCCCTGCCCGGCTTCGCGGCTTGCCGAAATCGAAAGATCAGGTTCTGGCTATCACTCTCACCGACAACCCCACCATCAAAGCGGCGCAGGGCGACGCCGACGCGGCCAAATATGCGTTTCACTCGACTGCCGGCTCCTTCTTGCCCAACGTGGCATTGGAGGGACGGGCAACCGAAGGCAACAACGCGGATAACTTTGTCGGGCACTACAGCCAAGGAAGCCTGCAAGTCGTTGCTTCGTGGGACATTTTCAACGGCGGCCAAAGCAGCTGGAAACGCACCGAAGCGGCCGAACGCTACACCCAGGCATCAATGGCCCACGCACGGCTTCAGCGAGATGCATATGAATCCGTCGACAAAGCGTGGAGCGCCCGGATCATTACCGTCCAGCAGATTGCCAAACTGGAAAGCCAGATTGGCTCCGATCGCAAGGTGATCACCGCCTATTCCAAGGAGTACGATCTCGGCCAACGCTCGCTGATCGACCTGCTTAACGCAGAGAACCAGCTCTTCAACGCTCAAGTGTCGCTGGAGTCGGCGCGAGGCGTCGCAGTCTTCGCCGATTATCAGCTGTTGGCCGCCATGGGTCGGTTGCTGGACTATCTGCGGACACCGCATCCGGTCGATGCAGAGCCGCTGGTCCCGACAAACTTCGGGCTCATCCCGACAAAGCTTCCTCAAATATTGATCAACCTGCCTCACCCAGGGCCCGAGCCCCTGAATGCGGCACCGCGGACCTCACCGGCGATCGACCGCGAAGTGCCGGCGCGCCCTCCCCGGGTTCGCAATCTGAACTCCTTTTCGGAGCGATGGAACGTCGAGCCTGGGCAATCGGGCGCTTCGGCCCTCGGCTATGCATCTACTGATTTCTCTTTGAAATGGCTTCCGACCTGGCCGATGGTTCCTTCCCACTCGAATTGAGCCTGCTTCAAAAGGCTTGCCCAGAAAGCCTACTCGAGAGAGCCAGCTCCCATGCGCCAGTATGGCTCGGGAGCGGCCTGGTTTTTGACCCGAGCTATGACTGTTACAAGCCAAGCTCCATGACTGCAGGTTTCCTGCGGTCTGCTTCCAGGGGCTCTCAAGGCGTGCCGCCCCATTGATGTGCTTGAAGACCGCTGAGCCGGGCTCGATGCGATAAAAATACGGGCCGGGGAAAGGGGGGCTTGCGCGCCGCTAGCGCCTCTAGGACCACCGAAAGCCCACGCAAAGCCGCTTCCCTGGAGAGATACGAGCCGGACGCCGTGAGTTGACGAGAATTGGATCGTGAACGCCGGGGCGCCGAAGGATCGTCTGGGGCGAATACTTCGCCAAACCCATTATCTTCGCTATCGGCTCGATTACTCTTCGTTATAACCAAGAGCCGTTTATTATTAAGTTTAAGGCTTAACACAATTTTATGTTAGCCTGGACGCATAACGAACTGCATTTGACCTTATTTTGATTTAGAACCTTCGAAGCGAAACAGCGGGCGCCCGCGATCGCTTGTCAAAGCTGAAATATTCAGACGGAAAATGATCCTTGAG
The DNA here is from genome assembly GCA_017304505.1 of Hyphomicrobiales bacterium. GTDB lineage: Bacteria > Pseudomonadota > Alphaproteobacteria > Rhizobiales > Xanthobacteraceae > Z2-YC6860. The sequence continues at coordinate 3,987 of JAFKKQ010000460.1, forward strand.
TCCCCAGACTAGGATTGCAGCAGAACACGCTGCCCCCTCAGGACCGGCATCGGGCAGATCCAGGATCAAGGATCCGTTGGCTGACGCTTTACTTTTCCTGGCCGCCCATCATGGGCGTGCGATCAGCCGGGAAGCGCTTCTCGCCAACCTTCCCATCGTCAACGGCCGCTTGGCGCCGCATCTGTTTGGTCGCGCCGCTCAACGAGCCGGCTTAGAAGCCGAAGCAGTCAAGCGAAAGCTCAAGGCCATTCCCGCCGTGGTGCTCCCTGTCGTGCTGACCATGCACGACGGTTCGACAAGAATCCTCCTATCCATTGACCAACGCAACAAGACCGCGTCGTTCATCGATCCAAGTGAACCGACGGTACAGTCCCTTCCACTCAAAAGACTGGCGAAAGGCTATCTCGGCTACGCTTTCTTTGTAAGGCCGG
>JAFKKQ010000461.1 GCA_017304505.1 Hyphomicrobiales bacterium
GGTTCGCATTGCGCCAAGGGTGCGTCGGTGCGCGAACTCGTGCACAGCGACCGCCGCCTGCGCTACCCGATGAAGCTCGTGAACGGTCAGTGGACCCGCGTCTCGTGGGATACCGCCGTCAACGAGATCGGCGACAAGCTCATGCAGATTCGCGGCAAGTCGGGCGCGGAATCGGTTTACTGGATGGGCTCGGCCAAGATGACGAACGAGGGTTCGTATCTGTTCCGCAAGCTCGGCGCCTATTGGGGCACCAACAACACCGACCACCAGGCGCGTATCTGTCATTCGACGACCGTAACCGGCGTGGCCAACACCTGGGGCTACGGCGCGATGACCAATAGCATCAACGATATGCGTAATGCGAAGACGTTGATCTACATCGGCAGCAACGCCGCCGAGGCGCATCCGGTTGGCATGCAGCACATGCTGGAATCGAAGGAGCTCAACAAGGGCAACTTCATCGTCTTCGACCCGCGCATGACTCGCACCGCGGCGCACGCGACGGAGTATGCGCGCTTCCGCCCCGGCACCGATATTCCGGTGCTTTACGGGATGATGTGGCACATTTTGAAGAACGGCTGGGAAGACAAGGAGTTCATCCGGCAGCGCGTCTATGGGTTCGACGATCTCCGCAAGGAGGTCGAGAAGTGGAATCCGGAAGAGACCGAGCGCGTCACCGGCGTGCCGGGTGCGCAGATGGAACGTATCGCCAAGATGTTCGCCACCGAGAAGCCGGCGACGCTGATCTGGTGCATGGGTCAGACCCAACACTCGGTCGGCACGGCCAACGTGCGGGCAAGTTGCATCGCGCTTTTGATGACGGGCAACGTCGGCAAGTCGGGCACCGGCGCCAACATCCTGCGCGGCCACGACAACGTCCAGGGGGCCACCGACGTTGGCCTCGATATCGTGACGCTGCCGTTCTATTACGGCCTAGCCGAGGGCGCCTGGAAGCATTGGGCTCGTGTCTGGGAAACGGACTTCGAATGGCTGAAAGGCCGGTTCGACGATCCGAAGATGATGAACACACCCGGCATCCCGCTGACGCGCTGGTTTGATGGCGTGATCCTGCCGAAGAATGAGGTCGCCCAGAAGGACAACATTCAGGCGATGTTCGTGCAGGGGCACGCCAGCAACAGCATCACCCGCATTCCGGAGTCGATGAAGGGACTGAAAGCGCTCGAGCTTTTGGTCATTGCCGACCCGCACCCGACCACCTGGGCTTCGCTTGCCGTGCAGGCGGGCCGCAAGGACGGCGTTTATGTCCTGCCGGTCGCCACGCAGTTCGAGTGCAAGGGTTCGCGTATCGCGACCAACCGCGCGATGCAGTGGGGCGAACAGATCGTCAAGCCGATTTTCGAGTCGAAGGACGATCTCGAGGTCATGTACCTCATCGCCAAGAAGCTCGGCTTTGCCGACAAGATGTTCAAGAACATCAAGGTCGAGAACAACCTGCCGGTGGCCGAAGACATTCTCCGCGAGATCAATCGCGGAAGCTGGTCGACCGGTTACTGCGGGCAGTCCCCGGAGCGCATCAAGGCGCACATGAAGAACCAGGACAAGTTCGACCTGGTGACGATGCGCGCGCCCAAGGACCTGCCGGACATCGGCGGCGATTATTACGGGCTCCCGTGGCCGTGCTGGGGCTCGCCTGAAGTGCGGCACCCCGGCACGCCGCTCCTGTACAACACCAATCTCGCGGTCATGGATGGCGGCGGCACGTTCCGTCCGCGCTTCGGCCTCGAGCGCGAGGAGAAACTGCCGGACGGCACGACCCGCAAGGTCAGCATGCTGGCCGATGGTTCCTACTCCAAGGATTCCGAGATCAAGGACGGCTATCCGGAGTTCACGCTGGCAAGCCTCAAGAAGCTCGGCTGGGACAAGGACCTGACCGAGGCCGAAATGGCTGTCATCAACAAGGTCAATCCGGCGAACCCGGATTCGGTGTCGTGGTCGATCGACCTATCGGGCGGCATCCAGCGTGTCGCGATGAAGCACGGCTGTGTGCCCTACGGTAACGGCAAGGCGCGCATGAATGCGTTCGGCCTGCCGGATCCGATCCCGGTGCACCGCGAGCCGATCTATACGCCGCGCGTCGAGCTGGTATCGAAATATCCGACGCTGCCCGACGCCAAGCAGTTCCGCCTGCCCAACATCGGTTTCTCGGTGCAGAAGGCGGCGGTGGAGAAAGGCATCGCCAAGCAGTTCCCGCTCATCCTTTCGACCGGCCGTCTGGTCGAATACGAGGGTGGCGGCGAAGAAACGCGCACCAATCCGTGGCTCGCCGAACTGCAGCAGGACATGTTCATCGAGATCAGCCCCGCCGATGCCGCTGCCCGCGGCGTCAAGGATGGCGGCTGGGTCTGGGTGACCGGCGCCGAGAACGGCTCCAAGGCGAAGATGAAGGCGCTGGTGACGGAGCGCGTCGGAAAGGGCGTCGCCTGGATGCCATTCCACTTCGGCGGCTGGTTCCAGGGCATCGATATGCGCGGCAACTATCCGAAGGGGACCGATCCGATCGTGCTGGGCGAGAGCGCCAACACAATCACCAGTTACGGTTACGACCCCGCGACCGGCATGCAGGAGCCCAAGGTCACCCTCTGTCAGATCGTGGCGGCATAAGGAGCAACGACAATGGCCCGTATGAAATTCCTCTGCGACGCCGATCGCTGCATCGAGTGCAACGCCTGCGTCACCGCGTGCAAGAACGAGAACGAGGTGCCCTGGGGCATCAATCGGCGGCGTGTCGTCACCATCAATGACGGCAAGCCGGGCGAGCGATCGATCTCGATGGCCTGCATGCACTGCACCGACGCGCCGTGCGCGGCGGTGTGCCCGGTGAATTGCTTCTACACGACGGCGGATGCCGTGGTGCTGCACTCCAAGGATCTTTGCATCGGCTGCGGCTACTGCTTCTACGCCTGTCCCTTCGGCGCGCCGCAATATCCGAAAGTCGGCAATTTCGGCTCGCGCGGCAAGATGGACAAATGCACCTTCTGCGCGGGCGGTCCGGAGGCGGACGGCAGCAAGGAAGAATACGCAAAATACGGCGCCAACCGCCTCGCGGAGGGCAAGCTGCCACTGTGCGCCGAGATGTGCTCGACAAAGTCGCTGCTTGCAGGCGACGGCGAGATCATCGCCAAGATCTACAAGGAGCGGGTGACAAAGCGCGGCTACGGTTCCGGCGCATGGGGCTGGCAGACGGCTTACCATGAAACGATCGCTTCGTGACTTGCGACTCTGGCTGGTTGTGCCGCGAGCGCAGCCGGCAAGAAAATTGGAGGAGAACGCTCATGGCGTCTTTTTTCAAATCGATCCGTTTCGTCCTCGGTGCCTTGGCGCTTGTCCTCACGGTCACCTTCTCCGTTCCGGCGCTTGCCCAGCAGCCGTCGTCGGTCAATCCGAGCGCCAGCGCTGTGAGCGAGCAGAAGCTGTTCCAGGAATTGGACCGCATTCAAGGCCGGGTCAGCATCCCGGACAAGCGGTCAGGTGTGCTTGAACAGCCGGCCGGTCGGGATTGGCGGTATTTCCACAGCGTCGTCCTGCGCTGGATCGGCGGCATCGCCATCCTTGGCATCCTCGCCGTCCTTGTCGTCTTCTATCTGATGCGCGGCATGGTCCGCATCGAAAGCGGCCGTTCCGGGCGCACCATCGTTCGCTTCTCGGCCTTTGAACGCTTTGTGCACTGGATAACGGCAACCTGTTTCATCATCCTCGCGATTTCGGGGCTGAACATCACCTTCGGCCGGCCGTTGCTGCTGCCGCTGATCGGATTCGAGGCATTCTCGACATGGTCGCAGTGGGCCAAGTACGCGCACAACTATCTGAGCTTCCCGTTCACGCTCGGCGTGATCGCGATCTTCCTGATATGGCTTGCCGGCAATATCCCCAACCGGGTCGACATCGAGTGGCTCAAGCGTGGGGGTGGCATTGTCGGCCGCGACCATCCGCCGGCCTATCGGTTTAATGCCGGCCAGAAGGCGATCTACTGGATCGTGGTCATTGGAGGCACCGCGGTCGCGGCGACCGGCTATCAACTGATGTTTCCGTTTTACATCACGGGCATCGAGGGCATGCAACTCGCCCAGGTGGTCCATGCCGTGGTCGGGGTTCTGTTCGTGGCGGTGATGCTCGCCCACATCTATATCGGCACCATCGGGATGGAGGGGGCGTTCGAGGCGATGGGCGAGGGCACGGTCGACGTCAACTGGGCCAAAGAGCATCACAGTTTGTGGTTCGAGGAGGAGAGTCGGCGGGCAGGCGCGAGCCAGCCGCGCCGTCACCCGGCCGCAACGCCGGCGGAATGACGCTGCACGCATCGCTCGGCGTATTCGGTCTTCCGAGAAACCTGGAATCCCGGTGCTGATGGATTCTGCGCCCGCTCGGGCACGATTCCGATTTGGGCATGATC
>JAFKKQ010000462.1 GCA_017304505.1 Hyphomicrobiales bacterium
GGTGCCGACCTATCTCTACGCGACCCTGCTGTCGGGCCAGTACGATATCCCGGCGATCTATTGCGAGGTCGATGCGGTCTACACCAACACCGTGCCGGTCGATGCCTATCGCGGCGCGGGCCGACCCGAAGCGACCTTCGTGGTCGAGAGGCTGGTCGAGGTCGGCGCACGAGAACTCGGTCTGGATCCCGGCGATCTGCGCAAGCGAAACTTCATCAAGTCCTTCCCGCACCAGACGCCTGTCATCATGAACTACGATGCCGGCGATTATCTTGCGTCGCTCAAGAAGGCGATGGACATCGCCGACGTGAAAGGCTTTGCCAGGAGAAAGCGCGACAGCGCGCGCGCCGGCAAGCTGCGCGGGCTCGGTTATTCGACCTATATCGAAGCCTGCGGCATCGCGCCGTCGCAGGCGGTCGGTTCGCTCGGCGCCGGCGTGGGTCTGTGGGAATCGGCGGAGGTGCGGGTCAATCCGACCGGCTCGGTCGAGGTGCTGACCGGGAGCCACAGCCACGGGCAGGGCCACGAGACGACCTTCGCGCAACTTGTATCGGAGCGCCTCGGCATTCCGATCGAGACCGTCAGCATCGTTCACGGCGATACCGACAAGGTGCAGTTCGGCATGGGCACCTACGGCTCGCGCTCCGGTGCGGTGGGCATGTCGGCCATCGTCAAGGCGCTCGACAAGGTCGAGGCCAAGGCCAAGAAGGTGGCGGCTTTCATGATGGAGGCCGCCGAGGGCGACATCGAGTTCAAGGACGGCAAGTTTACGGTGGCCGGCACCGACAAGTCGGTCGGCTGGGGCGAGGTCACGCTGAATGCCTATGTCGCGCACAAGTTCACCGGCGCGCAGCTTGAGCCGGGCCTCAAGGAAGGCGCCTTCTACGACCCGACCAACTTCACCTTCCCGGCGGGTTGCCATATCTGCGAGGTCGAGATCGACCCCGACACCGGCCACGTCGAGATCGCGGGTTGGACCGCGGTCGACGATTTCGGCACCGTCATCAACCCGATGATCGTCGAGGGGCAGGTGCACGGCGGCGTGGCGCAGGGTGTCGGCCAGGCGCTGCTCGAAAGCGCGATTTACAATGCTGACGGCCAGCTCGTCAGCGGTTCGTTTATGGACTATTCCATGCCGCGCGCCGAGGATTTGCCGGCTCTGAAGGTCGGCACCACGATGACGCGCTGTCCGTCGAACCCGCTCGGGATGAAGGGTTGCGGCGAAGCCGGCGCCATCGCGGCTCCGCCTGCCGTCATCAATGCGATCACCGACGCGCTCGGCACCGAAGACATTGCGATGCCTGCCACGCCTCAGGCGGTGTGGGCTGCGATCCGCAAGGCCGGCGTCGCGCGCAAAGCGGCATAGGAATTTTGAGAATTCTGGAGGACGGAAGATGTACGAATTCAAATACCAGCGCCCGAACACGGTTCGGCAGGCTGTCAACGCACTTGCCAAGGACCCCGAGGCCAAGATCCTCGCAGGCGGCCACTCGCTGCTGCCGGTGATGAAGTTGCGGCTGGCGCGGCCGTCGCAACTGCTGGACATCGCCCGCATCGAAGGGCTTTCGGGCATCGAGTTGAAGGGGCGCTCGCTGGTGATCGGCGCGACGACCCGCCACGTCGAGGTTGCGAACTCCGACGTGGTGAAGGAGGCGCTGCCCGCGCTGGCCGCCCTCGCGGCCGGCATCGGCGACCCCCATGTCCGCCATCGCGGCACGATCGGCGGATCGCTCGCCAACAACGATCCGAACGCCGATTATCCGGCGGCGGTGCTGGGGCTCGGCGCGACCGTCATCACCAGCAAGCGGCGCATCGCGGCCGACGATTATTTCAAGGGCATGTTCGATACAGCCCTGGAGCCCGACGAGATCATCACAAAGGTCAGCTTTCCGCTCGCCAAGAAAGCGGCCTACCAGAAGTTCAGGCACCCGGCTTCGGGCTTTGCTTTGGTCGGCGTGTTCGTCAGCAAGCGCGGCTCCGAGATCCGCGTGGCGGTGACGGGAGCCGGCGCCAACGGCGTGTTCCGCGTCACGGCCTTCGAGGAGGCGTTGAAGAAGCGGTTTTCGCCGAAGTCGATCGAGGGCATGACAATTCCCGCGGAAGGCATGAATTCGGATATCCACGGCAGCGCCGAGTACCGCGCGCATCTCGTGGCCGTGATGGCCCGCCGCGCGCTCGCCGAAGCCTGATGCTTGTCAGCCGCAGGCCGGTCAGCGGCTCCGCGACCGGCCGGTGGCGAACCGCTTCCGGAACCAGTCGTCCAGCAGCGCCTTCTCGTACTTGAACGTATCGGAAGACGCGACCGTGCTGGCGTTGCTGAGATAGAACGGGTCCGAAAGCGCGTCTTCTCCGGCGGCGATCACCTTGTGATTCCGCTCCAGCCGGTAGCGCAGCCTGATCTTGGGCGGTGTCGCTCCATTGAGCACGCGCAGGTGGTTTGGCCCGCGGGACGACAGGTCGTATCCGGCCAGATCGAGATCGAGCACGCTGATGGCCAGCGTGTCGCCGCGATCGAGATAGCGGGCGGCAAGGCGCTGCAGGTGCGTGCGGATGGCGACGGTCGCCGAGGCATCGTAGCGGCTGCCGTCGGTATAGTGAGCGGCGTTGGCGAAGGTGACCTTGACGGCGGCCTGTGCGGGTGCGGCCCCGAGGAGGGCGGCGGCGATGACAAGGGCGGTGGATTTGGCAATGGGATTCATGACGGTGTGCTCCGGTGGCGCCTATAGCCATAACCCGCGAGGTCCGCTGAAATTTCCTGGAATTGCTCGAAACTTGACGCAGCGGTGCCATGCGGCGGCGGCGCATTCCGGGCCGGGACACGGCGGCCTCGAAGGAGTAGGTTGGAAACGATGATCAAGAATTCCACAAAGATGGCTCCTGAATCCATCGACGCCACCCTGAAACTCCTGGCGGAGGCCAACTATCTGGCCGACCGGTCGCTGGCGACGGTGCTGTTCCTGGCGCTGAAAATGGGGCGGCCGATCTTTCTCGAAGGCGAGGCAGGTGTCGGCAAGACCGAGATCGCAAAAGTGCTGTCCTCGACGCTCGGCCGCCGGCTGATCCGGCTGCAATGCTACGAGGGACTCGACGTCTCCTCCGCCGTCTATGAATGGAACTACGCCGCGCAGATGATCGCGATCCGCGCCGCTGAAGCCGGGGGCGAGCACGACAGCGCGCGCATTCAAGACGATGTATTTTCCGAGCGCTTCCTCATCAAGCGTCCGCTGCTGCAAGCGTTGGAGCCCGATCCCGCTGGGGCGCCGGTGCTGTTGGTCGACGAACTGGATCGCAGCGACGAAGCGTTTGAGGCGTTCCTGCTTGAAATCTTGGCCGACTTTCAGGTGACGATCCCCGAGCTTGGCACCGTGAAGGCTGGGCATCCGCCGATTGTTGTCATCACTTCGAACCGCACGCGCGAGATCCATGACGCACTGAAGCGCCGCTGCCTCTATCATTGGGTCGGCTATCCGAGCGCAACGCGTGAGCTTGACATCGTGCGCGCCAAGGTGCCCGGCATTGGCAAGAAGTTGTCAGAGCAGGTCGTGGGCTTCGTGCAGGCGCTGCGCAAGCAGGACCTGTTCAAGTCACCGGGGGTTGCCGAAACGCTCGACTGGGCGACCGCCCTTTCCGAACTGGACGCCATCGCGCTCGACCCGGCGCAAGTGTCGGACACGCTCGGCGTGCTGCTGAAGTATCAGGACGACATAGCCCGTCTCGAAGGCGGAAAGGTCAAGGAACTGCTGGATCAAGTGCAGGCGGAGTTGCGAGCGGCGGAGTGAACGTTGTCATGACCGGAGACGTGCTGCGAACTGAGCCTGCGCTTTTCCCGGCAAATGGGAGAGGCGGGAGCATCGGTGGCGAGGCTCCGGGCCGTTTGGCCGAAAACATCGTCTACTTCGCGCGTGCACTGCGCGCCGCCGGCATTCCATTAGGGCCGCGCTCGGTGATCGATGCGCTTGCCGCGGTGCAGGCGGCCGGCGTCGGCACCAAGGATGATTTTTACTGGACGCTGCATGCCGTGTTCGTGAAACGCCACGAGCATTCGATGCTGTTCGACCAGGCATTCAAAATCTTTTTCCGCAAGCGCGGTTATCTCGAACGATTGATTTCGATGATGTCGCCGGAAATGACCGGCGCGCCGGCGCCGGCCGACCAGCCGCAGGCGTCGCAGCGCGTGCTCGACGCGCTATTCCAAGGTGCCGAGAAGATCGAGCGCGAGAAGGAGGAGGTCGAGCTCGACGCCCGCTTGACCGTTTCGGACCGCGAGGTGCTGGAAAGGAAAGACTTCGCGCAGATGAGCGCCGCCGAGATCGCGGCGGCGAAGGATGCCATCAAGCGCATGGTGCTCGGCTTTGACGACGTGACGACACGACGGCTGGTGCCGCGTGCGCACGGGCATCGGGTCGATCTG
>JAFKKQ010000463.1 GCA_017304505.1 Hyphomicrobiales bacterium
ATGGTGTAGAGCACGCCGATGACGCCGATGCCGAACACCAGCGGCGCCGCCGAGAACATGTGGTGCATCCAGGTGATCGCGCCGACCGCCATAATAAAGGCCGACACCGAGCCGATCGCGGGCCACGGGCTCGGATCGACAAGGTGGTAGTCGTGGTGAGGCTTGGCGTGCGCGTCAGCCATTTCGGTCTCCGTTCATCCTCAATCCTGCATGCAATCCCCTCGGCCGCATGGCCGCAGGGATCGCGCTAAATCTGGCCTCGCTTCTCCGGCAGCGTGCTATCCGCCACCGGCCGGTACGGCTCGCGCTGCTGATAGAACGTGTAGGAAAGAGTGATCGTGTTGACGTTCGCCCCGTCCGAATCCTTCGCCATCGCCGGGTCGACGTAAAAGACAACGGCCAACTCCCGCTTCTCGCCGGCCTTCAGGCTTTGCTCGGTGAAGCAGAAGCAGTTGATCTTGTTGAAGTAAGATCCAACGCTCAGCGGGGTGACATTGTAGGCGGCCGACGCCGTGATCGGCCGCGCCGCCTGATTGACGACGCGATAGTGGACAGTCACCACTTGGCCGAGCTTGACCTCGATCGAGTTCTGCTCGGGCACAAAGCTCCACGGCAACCCCGGTCCCACATTGGCATCGAAGCGGATCGTGACCTTGCGATCAATCATCCCGCTCGGGCCCGAGGTAGCAACCTGCGTCGTGCCATTGTAGCCGGTGGCGCGGCAGAACCAGTTATAGAACGGCACGGCCGCGTACGCCGCGCCCACCATCGCAGCGACAAACAGCCCACAGCTCACGGCGACGATCTTGTCGCGGCGCTGCAGTGGCGGTGTCGGCTGGGTGTTCATGGCGTCAACTCACATCGGCCGGATCAGGACAGCCGGTCCCTTGACCAGCGTGACTGCGAAAATCAGAACGACAAACACACCGAGCGCCAGCGCGAGTGCGATCGAGCGCCCGCGACGGCGGCGCTTCTGCTCCTCGGTCAGGACGATACCTGGTTCGATGGGCTGCTGATCCATCACGAGACTCATGCCAGCACAAGTCCGAACGGGGTGCCGAAGTGCTGAAAGCCGAGCCCCCGCTCGATCAGAAGCGCGGCAAACAACACGAACAGATAGAGGATCGAAATGCCAAACAGACGTTTCGCAACCGGCTCCATCGCAGACGCCGGCGCCCGGTAAAGCTGCCAGGCCAGCACCACCATCAGCGCGCCGCCGAGCGCAGCCGTCGCACCGTAACCGATGCCGGCATAGCCCAGCAGCCACGGCGAAACCCCGATCGGAGCGAGCACGAGCGAGTAGAGCAGAATCTGCCATCGGGTTTCAGATTCACCCGAAACCACCGGCAGCATCGGCACGCCGGCGCGTGCATATTCATCCATGCGGAACAGCGACAGCGCCCAGAAATGCGGCGGCGTCCAGAAAAAGATGATCAGGAACAGCAGGATCGATTCAAGCCCGATGCCACCCGTGGTTGCCGCCCAGCCGATCATCGGCGGGAATGCACCGGCGGCGCCGCCGATCACGATGTTCTGCGGCGTCCAGCGCTTGAGCCACATCGTATAGATGACGGCATAAAAAAAGATCGTGAAAGCCAGCAGCCCGGCAGCAAGCCAATTGATGATCAAGCCGAGGAAGACGACCGAGAAGCTCGCAAGCACAACACCAAACGCAAGCGCCTCACCCGGCTGAACCCGCCCGGCCGGGATGGGGCGATCAGAGGTGCGCTCCATCACCGCATCGATATCGGCGTCGTACCACATATTGAACGCACCGGCCGCGCCGGCACCGACCGCGATGCAGACGAGCGCGAAAAACGCCAACATCGGGTGCAGATGGCCGGGAGCGACGACAAGACCGACCAGCGCCGTGAACACCACGAGCGACATCACTCGCGGCTTCATCAGCGCGAGATAGTCGCCCGGGCTGGCCATGCTTGGCTCGGCGTAGGCCACCTCGCGCTGCAGCGCCGGCACGATATCGGTGCGTTCACTCACAAGCGACATTATCTGATCCGCGGCAACTCATTGAACTGATGGAACGGAGGCGGCGACGACAGCGTCCACTCCAGTGTCGTGGCTCCCGGTCCCCACGGATTCGCGGCCGCCTTTTCCTTGCGGACATAGGCGTGAGCAAGTCCAACGAAGAAGATCAACAGGCCAACACCGGAAATATAGGCGCCGATCGACGAGACGTAGTTCCAACCGGCAAAAGCATCCGGATAGTCGGCAATGCGCCGCGGCATTCCGGCAAGCCCGAGGAAGTGCTGCGGGAAGAACGCCAGATTGACGCCGACGAACGTGGTCCAGAAGTGCAGCTTTCCGATGAGTTCGGAGTAAGTGTAGCCGGTGATCTTGGGGAACCAGTAGTACCAGCCGGCAAAGATGGCGAACACCGCGCCGAGCGACAACACGTAGTGGAAGTGCGCCACGACGTAATAAGTGTCCTGCAGCGAACGGTCGACGCCGGCGTTGGCGAGCACGACACCGGTCACGCCGCCGATGGTGAACAGGAAGATCATTCCGACTGCCCACAGCATCGGCGTCTTGAAGTCGATCGAACCGCCCCACATCGTGGCAATCCACGAGAAGATCTTCACGCCGGTCGGCACCGCGATCACCATCGTGGCGGCGACGAAGTAAGCCTGCGTGCCGGTCGACATGCCGACCGTGTACATGTGATGCGCCCACACCACGAAGCCGATGCCGCCGATCGCGACCATGGCATAGGCCATGCCGAGATAACCGAACACCGGTTTGCGGCTGAACGTGGCCACAACCTGGCTGACGATGCCGAAGCCCGGCAGGATCAGGATGTAGACCTCGGGGTGGCCGAAGAACCAGAACAGATGCTGATACAGGATCGGGTCGCCGCCGCCGGCCGCGTTGAAGAACGTCGTGCCGAAGTTGCGGTCGGTGAGCAGCATGGTGATGGCGCCGGCCAGAACCGGCAGCGCCAACAGCAGCAGGAACACCGTCACCAGCTCCGCCCACACGAACAGCGGCATCTTATGCATCGTCATGCCGGGCGCGCGCATGTTGAAGATGGTGGTGATGAAGTTGATGGCGCCGAGGATCGAAGACGCGCCGGCGATGTGCATCGACAGGATGACAAAATCGACCGACGGACCGGGATGGCCGCTGGTCGATAGAGGTGCGTACATCGTCCAGCCGGTTCCCGCGCCAAGCGAGCCCGGCTCGCCCTCGACGAATGCCGACGTCAGCAGCAGCGCGAACGAGGCCGGCAGCAGCCAGAACGAGATGTTGTTCATGCGCGGGAACGCCATGTCCGGCGCGCCGATCATCAGCGGCACCATCCAGTTGCCGAAGCCGCCGATCAACGAGGGCATGATCACGAAGAAGATCATGATCAACCCGTGGTTGGTCGTGAACACATTGAACTCGTGGCTGCTCGGAAAGAACTGAATTCCGGGGAATTGCAGCTCCATACGGATGGCGATCGACATCAAGCCGCCGATCCCGCCCGCGCACATGGCAAACACAAGGTACATCGTGCCGATGTCCTTGTGGTTCGTCGAATAGACGAATCGGCGCCACCCGGTCGGGGTATGGTGCTCATGCGCCGCGTGGTCACCGTGTCCGGTTTGAACCGTCGTAGCCATTATCAGTCCCTTCGGCCTTGTCGCTGTCGCCTGCTGACTTCTAGGTCGTCGCCCGCCTTATTCTACTTTGCCGCAACCACCGTGTTCACCGGCTGGCTATCGTCGGCGGCATACTTCTTCTTCGCCTGATCCAGCCAGGCGGCGTAGTCCTTTTCGCTCACCACCCGCACCTCGATCGGCATGAAGGCGTGATCGCGACCGCAAAGCTCGGAGCACTGCCCGTAATAGATGCCCTCACGCTCGGCCTTGAACCACGTCTCGTTCAACCGGCCTGGCACGGCGTCAATCTTGATGCCGAACGACGGCACGGCAAAGGAATGGATCACGTCGGAGCCGATGACCTGGACGCGCACGATCTTGTTAACCGGCACCACCAGGGCATTGTCGACCGCGAGCAGGCGCGGCTGGTCGGGTTTACGTTCGCCGTCCTTGAGCATCAGCGAATCGAATTCGAACTTGCTGTCCGGGTAGCTGTAGCTCCAGTACCACTGCTTGCCGGTCGCCTTCACGGTCAAATCCGCCTGCGGAATGGTCTGCTGCAGGAACAGAAGCTTGAACGACGGCACCGCGATCACCACCAGGATGATCACCGGCACGAGCGTCCATATCACCTCGAGCAGCGTGTTGTGCGTGGTCCGGGACGGCGTGGGGTTGGTGCGGGAGTTGAAACGGAAGACCACGATCAACAGCAGAACCAGGACAAAGCCGGCGATGGCGGTGATCAGCCAGAGCAGGAAGTCGTGGAACCAGACGATGTTCTCCATCACCGG
>JAFKKQ010000464.1 GCA_017304505.1 Hyphomicrobiales bacterium
ATTGATTCACCCGCTGCGGTCACTGTAGCCGGCATCCCCGCCCGGACGCCCTCAAGAGGCGTTGAAGATGCTGTGTGCCGCGCTTGACTGGGCCTTTCTCAGTCACCCCACGACACCTTCCCCGAGACACTGACATGACAAAAAAATCCCAACCACGCACCCTCGCGTATCCTGCCCGTTCGCTGCCAGCCCAGTTGCGCCGCACGATTGCATATGCTCCCTATGCACTGCCCCTGCTCTGCCTCGCCGCTCCTGTCCAGGCAGAGGAATCCGCCAATGCGTTGCCGGCCATCACGATCAATGCCCAGAGTCCATTGCCGCTGCAAAATCAGGTATCGGTCGGTTCCAATCTGGATCTGACACCATTGCAGACGCCAGCCAGCGTCAGCGTCATCAACCGCCAGCAACTGGAAGAGCGCGGCGACGCCAGCATCACCGATGCCGCCGCTGCGAGAAGCACGAACACAGCGGCTGCATAGTCATACGCCGGCTTTTTCAGGGGCATTTCACCGACACCTTGTTGGAGAACTGCGCCCCGGAGAAATCGTCAGGAACCGTCCCATCCACCGGAATGGCGGCGAGTCGCTGCGCCAGCGCCGCACTCATCGGCGGCGGTTTGGCGACTTGAAACTGGCAGCCAACGGGCGGGTTTGCCAAAGCGACCGGATCCTTCTTCACCCATTCGAAGTCGACGAAATAGGTCGGGTCATACACCTCGAAATGAAGTGTTTTCGCCTTCACCGGCGCCTTGAACGGCAGCAGGAAGAACAGTGTCAGGACCGTATCCTTGGAATTGTATTCGAGATGGTAGTCCACCGGATCGGTGAACGGCGTGGTCTTGCCGTCCGCTTTTGCAAACGTGAAGAAGGCATACTCCTTCAGCGACTCGACATTGACCTGAGCCAGCGGCTGCAGTTCCTCGCGGGTGAACTGCCCCTTGGTCTTCTGTTCCAAGCCCTGGGTGGCGAAGACCGAATACATGTCGTCGAACGTCCAGACGTGACGCACGCCGATGGCTGCACCGTCCGGTCCATAGACCACGGTGCTTTTCATCTTCACCCAGACATGAGGATGCGCATGGGCTGCGCTCGCCGCGATCAGCAGGCCAGCCAGCATCGCAACGAGCGTCGAAAGGCCGCGGTTCATGCAGGCCGGAACCATAGCATGGACTGGGGCGGAATGAAGGCTGCGGGAAGCGCCTTACGCCGCCGCGCCGGCAAAACCGCGTTTCTTCAGCAAGCGCCTCGGCACTCGGCAACCGGCCTCGGAACGCGACGTAAAGCTCCGCCGGGTCGCGCGAGCCGCCGGTGGAGAGCACATTCTGCCGGAGCCTGCGCGCCACGGTCGGATCGAAAATGTCGCCGGTTTCTTCGAAGGCAGCGAAAGCATCGGCGTCGAGCACCTCCGACCACATGTAGCTGTAGTAGGCCGAGGCGTAACCGCCCCCCGAGAACACGTGGGTGAAGTGCGGCGGCCGGTGGCGCATCACGATCTCCGCCGGCATTCCGATGCGTTCGAGCGTTGCCCGCTCGAACGTATTGACGTCAAGCCCGTCGGCGGACTGCAGCATATGCAAATCGAGGTCGACCAGCGCGGACGCGATATATTCCAATGTCTGGCAGCCGCGGTCGAAGTTCTTCGCCGCCATGAGCTTTTGCAGCAAGTCCTCGGGGATCGGCTCGCCGGTGCGATAGTGCCGCGCGAACTCGCGCAGCACCTCGGGCTGCTCGAACCAGTGCTCGTAGAGTTGCGACGGCAACTCGACCCAGTCGGTCAGCACGCTGGTGCAGCAGATGCTCGGATAGGTGACGTCGGACAACAGGGCATGCAGCGCATGGCCCATCTCATGGAACAGCGTCCGCGCGTCCTCGAACGACAGCAGCGTCGGCTCGCCCTTGTTGAAGTTCATCACGTTGAACACGATCGGCCGCACGTCGCCGGAGAGTTTCTCCTGATCGCGCAGCGTGCTCATCCAGCCGCCGCTGTGCTTGCTGGGCCTCGCGAAATAATCGCCGAAGAAGGTGCCGACATGGCCGCCATCGGCGTCGCGGACCTCCCAGGCCCGCACGTCCGAATGCCAGACCGGAACGTCCTCGGCCGGCACGAACGTCAGCCCGAACAGCTTTTGCGCCGCGAAGAATGACGCCTCGATAACGCTGTCGAGCTGGAAATACGGCTTGGCCTCGGCTTCATCCAGATCGCAGCGGCGCTTGCGCAACTTCTCGGCGTAATAACGCCAGTCCCAAGGGGCGAGCTTGAAGTTGCCGCCCTCCTCGGCAATCAAGTCCTGCATGGCGTCGCGGTCGGCAAGCGCGCTCCGGCGCGCCGGCTCCCACACCGTTTCCAAAAGGGCGCGCGCGGCCTCCGGCGTCTTGGCCATCGCGTCGTCAAGCCGGTAGTGGGCGAACGTCGGATAGCCCAGGAGATTGGCGCGCTCGATCCGCAGCGCCACGGTCTCTGCGATGACCGCCTTGTTGTCGGACGTGTCGTTGTTGTCGCCGCGCGCCTGCCATGCCCGAAACGCCTTTTCGCGCAGGTCGCGACGGGACGAGAACTGGAGGAAAGGCTCGACGCTGGAGCGCTGCAGCGTGATGGCATATTTGCCCTTCATGCCGCGCTCTTCGGCGGCCGCGGCCGCCGCCTCGCGCACGAAATCCGGCAGCCCGGCGAGGTCGGCCTCGCCGTCGAGCGTCAAGGCATAGGATTGCTCTTCGGCCAGGACATTCTGGCTGAACGCGGTACCGAGTGCCGCCAACCGCTCGGCGATGGCGGCAAGGCGCTTCTTCTTGTCGGCGTCGAGCGCCGCGCCCTGGCGGCGAAACGCGGTGTGGTGGCGTTCAAGCACGCGCTTTTGCTCAGCCGACAGGCCGAGACTATCGCGATACCGGTAGAGCGCATCGACCCGCGCGAACAGCGGTTCGTTCATCCGCACCTTGTTCCAGTGAGCGGCGAGCCGCGGCGAAACGTTTCGCTCGATCTCAAGCAAGGCATCGTTGCTGTCGGTGCCGGCGAGATGATGAAACACCTCCTCAACACGTTGCAGCGTACGGCCGGCTTTTTCCAGCGCCACGATGGTATTGTCAAAGGTGGGCGCCTGACCGTTGACGGCAATCGCGGCAATCTCGGCTTCGTGCTCGGCGAAGCCACGCTCGAACGCCGGCAGGAAATGCTCCGGCTTGATGTGGCCGAACGGCGGCACGCCAAATAGCGTGGTCCATTCTTCGAAGAAGGGGTTGGTTTCGAAGGAAGGGTTGTCAGGCATGGTCTACCCCAGAAAGCAAACGGCCCGCCGAGGGGGGAGATCGGCGGGCGCGTTCTCTACGGTTTCCCCGGCCGGCACTCTACCTCCCAGTACATCCGTGGTAAGGCGGCACACCAGACCGGGCCGCGGCCAATGCCGCGGAAACCGTTAGACGGTAGATAGGAAGCCTGCCTGTTCTTTCAAGGTGGGCTTCTTTCAAGGGCTGGGCGCGGCGACCGGGTTCCGTCGTTATTGCGGCTCGATCCCCGCCTCCTTGATGTAGCCGGTCCACTTCACGAGCTCGCTTTTGACGAAGGCATCGAACTCCTTCGGGCCGCTCCAAAAGACTTCGGTGCCCGTCGATTGGAACTTCTGACGCATCGCCGGCGTCTGCAGCGCCTTGTGGATATGATCGGCCAGAACCTTCACCACATCCGGCGGCAGATTGGCCGGGCCGAATACGCCGGCCCACGCCAGGATGTCAAAACCCGGCATCACCGTCTCGTCCAGAGTCGGGACGTCCGGCAAGGTGGGATTGCGCTTCTTGGTCAGCACCGCGAGGGCGTTGATCTTGCCGGCCTTGAGCTGCGGAATGCCTGTGTTGAAATCCGGGATCATGAATTGAATCTGACCGCCGAGAAGATCGGTGATCACCATGGGATTGCTGCGGTAACTCACACGCACGATGTCCGTACCGGTGCGCTTCTTCAACGTCTCGCCAGTGATGTACGACGTCGAATTGCCGACACCATAGGAAAGCTTGCCGGGATGAGCCTTAGCGTAGTCCACCAGCGCTTTCATCGACTGGTAGGGCTTATCGGGCGTCACGCCGATAAACGACGGAAAGCTGCCGATGCGGGCGATCGGCGTGAAATCCTTGATGGGGTCGTAGGGCACGCTCTTGAACAGGCCGTTCGCCGCCGAGTGCGTGGAATTGGTGGTCAACAGCAGCGTGTAACCGTCGTTCTTGGCACGAGCCACAGCGCTGGCCGCAAGCATGCCCCCGGCACCGGTCCGGTTTTCGACTACGAAGCTCTGACCGAGCGACTCCTGCAACGTCTGCGCAAGAAGCCGGGCCGCAGCGTCGGTGACCG
Source organism: Hyphomicrobiales bacterium (assembly GCA_017304505.1). Taxonomy (GTDB): domain Bacteria; phylum Pseudomonadota; class Alphaproteobacteria; order Rhizobiales; family Xanthobacteraceae; genus Z2-YC6860. The sequence goes on from JAFKKQ010000464.1 coordinate 4,336, forward strand.
AGCCTGCGGCAAATGGCGTCAGGATGGTGATCGGATGCGCCGGATAAGTTTCAGCCGCGAAGGCGCGCGGGCCAAGCCCGACAGAGGCGGCTAACAGCAATACGCCGGCCGCAGCAGTACGTCGTGACACCATGATCAACCTCGCTTCGTGAAAGGCTTTGCGAACGACTTGGTTTCTCGAACCACTTGCTTCTCGAACGATTGCTCGAATTTGCAGCGTGATTGCCATGAGACTGCTATGGTTGGTTCAAGCCAGTCAAGAACCGAGGGGAGCCAACATGCGCCAACTCACGATGCTTCTTGCCGCAGCGGCCATTGTCGCGTTCGGCACACACCCGGGATTTGCCGAAGACTGGCCGAGCCGGCCGCTCACAATGGTGGTGCCTTTCGCCGCCGGCGGCCCGATCGACACGCTTGGCCGCGTGCTGCAGCCCTCGCTGGGCGCAGCGCTCGGCCAGCAGGTCATCATCGAAAATGCACCCGGTGGTGGTGGAATGATCGGATCGCAACGGGTCGCAGTGGCCCCCGTCGACAGCCATATGTTCGTGCTCGGCTCGATCGGCACGCATTCGATCGGCCAGTCGATGCACAGCAAGCCTCCGTACGATGCCGCCACCGCGTTCCAGCCGGTGATCCTGGTGGCCGACGCGCCGCTTGTCCTGATCGTGCGCAAGGATCTTCCTGTCAAAAACTTCAAGGAGTTTGTCGCCTACGCCAAGGCCAACCAGGGCAAGATGCAGTTTGGCTCGGGCGGCACCGGCACGTCATCGCATATCGGCTGCGTGCTGCTGAATGACACCATCGGCGTCAAAGTCGTTCATGTGCCCTATCGCGGCGGCGGACCGGCGCTGCAGGACCTGATCGCCGGCCGTATCGACTACATCTGCAATTACGTCTCGACCGCGGTGACGGCGGTGAAGTCCGGCCAGGCCCGGGTGCTGGCGACACTGGCGCACGCGCGATCCGCTTCGTTTCCCGATGTGCCAACCGCCGACGAGCAGGGGTTGAAGGGCTTCGACATCTCGGCATGGAACGCCGCCTTCCTGCCCAAGAGCGCGACGCCCGCGATGGTGACCAGGCTCAACGCCGCGTTCAGCAAGGCGCTCGACAATGCGACGGTGCGCAAGCGATTCGACGACCTCGGCCTGATCCCGCCAACGGCCGCACGGCGGACTCCGGCTTATCTGAAAACCTTCGTCGAAAGCGAAATCAAGAAGTGGGCCGCGCCGGTGAAGGCCGGCGGACTCCAAGTCGATTGATGAGGCGGATTGAGGCGATGGCGCGGTCAGCGCCGCGATGAAGGCTGAAGCCGCCTCCTTCTGCGTGCTGCCGGCCACGACAGCGGCGCAGTAGACGGTCTCCAGGCCATAAGGCGGCGGCAACGGTCCCGCGATCGCGGCGCCCGGCACCGACGCCACCTCGCCGGAGAGCGTCAGCCCGAAATCGACCCTGCCCTCAACCACCCGGCGCGCAACCTCGGCGCCGGTCTGCTGCGGCAACCCCTTCTCCTTCATCGTCGCGGTCAGACCCATCCGCTCGAACACGTCGACCAGATGGACACCGGCAGAACCGCCAACCGCCGGATCGCTGGTGGCAATCGCGCGGGCGCTCTCCAGCATCCGCTTGAACGCCTCAGGTGTAGTCAAGTCTGGCCGCGGCGCCCCCTCGCGGATGCAGACAGCGACGAAAGTGCGGGCGACGTCGCGGCCCGACCCCGCAACCAGGGCACCCGCCTTATCGAGCTTGTCGATGGCCGGCACTGACAGGACCACCACATCGGCGGTTTCGCCGGCGTCGAGCTTGGCCTGCAGGCCGCCGACGGTGCCGAAGTCGAACGTCACCTCGTGGCCCGAGGCTTCGGCGAATCCCTGTCCCAACGTCCCCGCCGCCACATGCATCGAGCGCGCGCACATCACCTTGAGCTTGGCCACTTCGTCTCCATCCTCTGCGCCGTGATCGGGCTTGTCTCGATGGCCCGTGCCGCTATTCATAACAGCCATACAGGATGACCGCGACAAGGAGCGGCCGAAGCAAACGAGGACACTCCGTGGACAAGCTCAAAGACCTGATCAACGGCCCCGACCTCATCGTCGCGCCCTGCGCGCTCAACCCGATCATGGCGCAGATGGCGGCCGAGGCGGGCTTCAAAGCGGCCTATCTCAGCGGCGGCTCGCTCGGCTGGTACAAGGGCGTCACCGAGGCCGGACTGTCGCTCACCGAGATGATCCAGGTGGTGGTGGACATCCGCACCGTCACGCCGATCCCGGTGGTGCTCGATGCCGGCGGCGGCTGGGGCGATCCCGTCCACGTCCACCGCACCATCGCCATGTCGGAGGCCGCCGGCGTTCAGTGCATCGAGATCGAGGACCAGTTGCTGCCGCGCCGCGTCGAGCACCACATCGGCATCGACAACCTGGTGACGCCGGAACTGGCGGCCGACCGCATCCGGGAGGCGGCCGCCGCCCGCACCGATCCGAACCTGGTGATCGTCGGCCGCACCAATGCCATCCGCGTCGGCGGAATGGACGACGCGCTGCGCCGCGCCGAGATGATGAAAAAGGCCGGCGCGGACATGCTGTTCGTCTACGGCCGCAAGCCCGAGGACATGCGCCACTTCGCCGAGCGGCTGCCGGCGCCGCTCATGACCTTCGCGCCGCCGGATGGATGGTCGACCTTCCCGATCTCCAAGGCAGAGATGGCGAAGATGGGCTATCGGCTCGCCGCCTCGTCGGGCTCAGCCTTCGCGGCGATGGTCCGGGCCGTACGGCAATCCTACGAGTGCCTGGCCCAGGACAGGCTGGACCCCTTCCTCGGAGCCGGCGGAGCCGAGAAGGAAATGAAGGCCGCGCACAAGATCACGGGCCTCGACCGGCTGCTCGAGATCGAGCGGCGGACCATGAAGGGCATGTAGGCGGCGGCATGTTGCGGCCTTGATCCCGCCGCCCTTATCGACGACATTGCCCCACTTAGAGGCCGAAAGCCGAAGGACCGCCGATGGACGCCACCGCTCAGAAACCGCAAGGCCGCCGGATCGTCTGGCTGAACGTGATGACCGTGCTGAGCGCGGCTGTCCTCATCGGCGCAGAGGTGTTCGGCGCCGCCTTCGCCGCCGGCTGGGCCTTCGCCAACCTCTTCCATCTCGGGCCCTACGGCGTCCACATCGTGCAGGGCCTGCTTTTCCTCTGCGGCATCGCCGTCATGACTCGCTTCGTGCACAACGCGCGCCGCATCGAGCCGTTCACCGAAGGCTGAGCGCGCGGCCGGAGCGGCGCGTCTTGCCGGACGCGTTTTGCCGTTTGCAAAAATTCTCTTAAGCACCCGCCGCGAATTTTTTTGTCGGCAAGACGCGCGAACGCGCCAAAGATGTTGACTCCCCCGACAATTTGATTATCTCCC
>JAFKKQ010000465.1 GCA_017304505.1 Hyphomicrobiales bacterium
GCGGCGGCGGCCTACATCTACGGCACCATCCAGCAGCCGGTGCAGTTGCCGGACTATTTGCGCGGCTCAATTCACGTCGCCGGACTCACGCTCGGCACCTATCGTATCTTCCTGATCGTGTTTGCGCTGATCGTGACCGCGGCGCTGGTTGCGATGCTCGAATACACCCGCTTCGGCGCGCAGGTGCGCGCCGCCGTCGACAACCAGCGCATGGCGCGGGGCCTCGGCATCAACGTCGACAGCGCCTTTGCGATCACCTTCGCCCTCGGCAGCGGGCTCGCGGGCCTTGGCGGTGCGCTTGCCATTGACGTCGTCGGTCTCGATCCGTCCTTCGCGCTGGCCTACCTGGTCTACGTGCTGATCGTCATCGCCGTCGGCGGCCTCGGCTCGATCGGCGGCACGTTCGTGGCCGCCATGCTGCTCGGCATCAGCGACATGGCCGGCAAGTATTACTTTCCCGCCATCGGCTCATTCTTGATCTATCTGGTGATGATCAGCCTCCTGATGTGGCGCCCGGCCGGGCTGTTCGGAAAGCGCACCTGATGGCAGCCGCCTCCCCCGCGCTCGCCGACCCGCACCATTATCTGGCGACGCAAATCCGCTGGCGCCGGATCGAGGTCGTGTTCTGGCTGTCGACGCTGCTGCCGTTCGTGCTGACCCCGGACTATCTCGTGCTGGGAAGCCAGATCGCCGTCACCGCGCTGTTTGCGCTCTCGCTCGATCTGATCCTGGGTTACGCGGGCATCATTTCCTTGGGTCATGCCGCTTTCTTCGGCTTCGGCGCCTACACCGCGGGCCTCATCGCCAAGTGGGGCTGGGGCGAGCCGATCACCGGGCTTGCCATCGCCGGAGCGGCGGCCGGCCTCCTTGGCTACCTGATGAGCTTTGTCATCTCGCGCTTCCGTCACCTGGCGCTGATCATGATCACGCTGGGCTTCGGGCTGCTGCTGCTCGAGGCGGCCAATAGCGCGAGCTGGCTGACGGGCGGCGCCGATGGCCTGCAAGGCGTGCGGATGTGGCCGCTGCTCGGCGCCTTCAAGTTCGACCTTTGGGGCGTCACCGCCTACTGGTACGCGCTGATCGTCTTGTTTTTGTTGTTCCTGGTTGCGCGCCGAATCACCAATTCGCCGTTCGGCCTGTCCTTGCGCGGCATCCGCGAGAACGCGGTGCGCATGCGCGCCATCGGCGCCGAAAGCCGCCCGCATATCCGCAAGATCTACACCATTTCCGCCGTTATGGCCGGCGTCGCCGGCGCCGTCCTGACCCAGACCACCGAGACGGTGTCGCTCGGCGTCCTCGACTTCCAGCGCTCGGCCGATATCCTGGTCATCCTGATCCTCGGCGGCGCGGGCCGGCTTTACGGCGGGCTCGTCGGCGCGATCATCTATCTGATTGCGCGCGATCAGTTCTCCGGCATCAACCCGCAGTACTGGTACTTCCCCATCGGAGTGCTGCTGATCATCGTCGTTCTGTTCCTGCCAAACGGGATCCTCGGCGGCCTTGCACAACTCATCTACTCGGAACGCGGCCAGCGCTGGTTCGGCTGGCTGACCGCGCCGCTGCGGCGGGAGCGCAAGTCGTGAGCGCGCAAGCCATGAGCGCACCGATGCTGACAACCCGCGGCCTCGACAAGAGCTTCGGCTCGCTCGTGGTCGCGCGCGACATCGCGATCTCGCTGCCGCAAGGCGTACGCTATGCGCTGATCGGGCCCAACGGCGCCGGCAAGACCACGCTGATCAACCTGATGACCGGCATGCTGCGGGCCGACGGCGGCCAGATCGTTCTCGGCGGCGAGGACATCACCGCGCTCGGCCCCGAGGAGCGCGTGCGCCGCGGGTTGGTCCGCACGTTCCAGATCAACAGCCTGTTTCCGCACCTCACCCCGCTGGAGGCGGTGACGCTCGCTATCTGCGAGCGTGAACGCATCGCCCGCACGTGGTGGAAAAACACGGCCGACTATCGCGCCGCGGTCGACGAAGCCTATGGCGTTTTGAAATCGCTCTCGCTCGGCGCGGTCTGCTATCGCCAAACGCACGAGCTGGCCTATGGTCAGCAGCGGCTTCTGGAGATCGCGCTGGCGCTCGCAACAAAACCCAAAGTGCTGCTGCTCGATGAACCGGCCGCCGGCGTGCCGCGCGAGGAAAGCAGCGAACTGTTCACCGCCATCAACAACCTCTCGCAGGACATCACCATCCTGTTCATCGAACATGACATGGAGCTGGTGTTCCGCCTCGCCAGCCGCATCATCGTCATGGTCGGCGGCAGCATCCTGCTCGAAGGCACGCCCGACGAAATCGCGGCCGATCCGCGCGTGCGCGAGGTCTATCTCGGGGGCGCACATGGCTAACACCCCTCTCCTCGCGTTCCGCAACGTCCGCGCCGGTTATGGCGAAGCGGTGGTGCTCGACGATGTCTCGTTCGAGATCGCCGAGCGCGGCAGCCTCGCAGTGCTCGGACGCAACGGCGTCGGCAAAAGCACGCTCCTGCTGACGCTGATGGGTTTCACCCAGCTTCGCCGCGGCTCGATTGTCTGGCGCGGCACGGATATCAGCCGCCTGACGCCGCACCGCCGGGCGCGATCCGGCATCGGCTGGGTGGCGCAGGAGCGCGAAATCTTCGCCAACCTTTCGGTCGAGGAAAACCTCACCGTCGCCGCCCGCCCCGGTCGCTGGAATCTCGACGCGGCTTACGACTTCTTCCCGCGGCTGCGCGAGCGCAGGCTTTCCAAGGGCAACCAACTGTCCGGCGGCGAGCAGCAGATGCTGGCTGCTGCGCGCGCGCTGATGACCAACCCGTCGCTGCTCCTGCTCGACGAACCGCTCGAAGGGCTCGCACCGATCATCGTCGAGGAGTTGGTGCGGGGCCTGCGACGCATGATCGTCGAGGAAGGCACCGCCGTGATCCTGGTGGAGCAGCACGCCGAAGTGGCACTATCGCTGACCGAACATGCCGTGTTGCTGGAACGCGGCGCAATCGTGCATCGCGCCCGCTCAGCCGACCTGCTCAAGGACACCGCCGCGCTCGACCGCTACATCGGCCTGCGGGTGACGGAAGGCGGCGCGAAGAAGGCTTATAGCGTGTGTACCGAAGGCGTACGCACGTTCGGTCNNNNCCCCTCAGTCGTCATCGCCGGGCTCGACCCGGCGATCCATGATGGAAAGAAAATGCGGCGATGCCACACAGGACATCGCCGCATCGCTGTCATCGTTGCACGAAGCCTGGACGGTCGATCAACCGGCGTGGACGATCGCCTCCTCGTACTTGCCCGAACCCATGCCGGTGTCGGCGAAGATGCCGTGATCGGCGATCCACTTGAAGGTCTCGTCATAGACCTCCTTGGTGTAGGGCTCGAACACCAGCCGCTCGCCCGGACCCCAGCGGCGGGTGTCCATGACCGCGTGGTAGCGATCCGGGAATTCGTTCTTGTAATAATGCGTATAGAGGTCCGGCCGCAGGTCGATGTCGCGCTGCGCGCGGCGGAGTGCCTTGAAGAACTTGCGCAGGTCTTCCGGATCGGGGGTGCCGTTGATCATCGTGGTGATCATGAAGGTGTTGTCGAGCACTTTCCGGAAGCCGAGCTGCTCGGCCATGTAGTACGGGCCGGAGAACAGCGTCGACGCCGGACACTTGCCGTCGAGCAGATTGTCGAGCCGCTTGTAGAGCATGCCATCCGCGAACGTGAGGTTGATCTTGTCAGCGGGGATGAACTGTTCCAGCGCCTGGATGGTCGCGTAGTGGCTGCCCGACTGATAGCCGACCGAGATCGGCACGCCAGCGAGGTCTTCCGGCTTTTTCACCGGCGAGTCCGCCGGCACGAAGATCGCCGACGGCGATACCGAATAGACGTCGGCGTAGAGCTTGCCCTTGCCCTTCGACGCGGCGACGCCGACTGTCCAATGGCAGGCGCAGCTTACGTTACTGTCGCGACCCTTCTCGAACGACTGCATCGCGCCGACCTTGTCACCCTTGTAGTGATGAGCGCCGTCGGTGGAACGCACCTTTTCGCTGAACACATAGTCGAGCCCTTCATCCTTGAAGTAGCCCTTCTCCTCGGCCACCCATTCCTGCAGGCGGAAGTGCGGCTCAACGATAAACTTTTCCTTGGCCATTTCTCTCTCCGTTCGTCTGGCAACGTGGATCGAACGCCAAACGCCGCGCCAGCGGCGGCGCTCAGCAGCAACCGGTGTTTCTCAACCGATTCATTTCGGTCTTGCCCTGCTCGGCGACACGCCGCGCGCGGATCATTTTGACGTGATCGTCCATCAGGCGCCGCGCGCCGGTCGGATCGCGGATCTCGATGAGGCTCAGGAGTTCCTTGTGAATGTCGAGGACACGGCGCGCGACCTTCGGGGTCAGCGTCGAGTTCTGCGTCGGCCACGACACGTGCTGCAGCGAGATGAGTTGCACCACCAGGACACGGTTGTGCGAGGATTCGGCCACGGCAAGTTGGAAATCGCGGCTCAGCGGCGTGTAGCGCTCGAAGTTGTCGATGTTGGCTTCGGCGTCGGCGAGAAGCTGCCGCATCCGCGCGATGTCGTCATCCGTGGCGTTCTCAGCGGCGAGCTCGGCGGCGAGGCATTCGATGGCGCGCTGCGCGTCCATGATTTCGGCGGCGCTGACGCCGATCAGGTCGAGCTGCACGGCCAGCACCTCGGCAAACAGGCGCGGATTGCCGCGCGCCACCTTCGCGCCGCCGCCCTTCCCCATCCGGATTTCGGCGATGCCGAGCGCCTCAAGCGTGCGCAGCGCATCGCGCGCAACGATCCGGCTGACGTCATAGCGCGCGGCAATCTCGTTCTCCGTGCCGAGCACGTCGCCGGGCTTGAGCTTTTTGGCGAACAGCGCGTCGCGCACGTCAGCAATGATCTGCGACGACAGCGACGCCGAGCGGCCGGGAAAGAAAATCCGGCCGGGCAACCGATGAGCGATTGCGGTCGACGACGAGGTCATGGCGGCAGGTTATCCCGCGTCGCTTAAGGTAGTAAAGATACTATCTTATAATTTTGCACGTCGGGCAATGCCTTCCCACGCTCAGCCCGAGATGTCGCCACGGCGACATAATATATTGAATCACAAAGATAATTCCCGCTGCCCTTTGCCCGATCCTGTGGCACCCCGCCCGGGTCGACAGCGGCAAGATTACGCATGCCTCCGGCCCGACAACTCCATGCTGTTCGGTGCCGGCACCCCTGCCTAGGATGGCAGAGCAAAACCAAGACAACGACAAGGCGCAGCAGGGAAGGAAAGCGAAATGGAATTCGGGATCCTGTTCACGTCCCATCCCAACACCGACGCCGAGCCCTATCCGCACCGCGGTGTGCATGCGCGCGTGACGCAACAGATCGTCCGCGCCGATGAACTTGGCTACGACTACGCCTGGGTCGCAGAGCACCATTTCAGCAACGAATACGGCATCATGCCCGACGTGTTCGTTTATGCCGGCTATCTCGCCGCACTGACCACGCGTATCAAGATCGGCACCGCCGTCGTCACCCTGCCGCTCGCCAATCCGCTGCGCGTCGCGGAGAACTCAGCCTTCGTCGATATCCTCACCCAGGGCCGCTTCGTGCTGGGGCTCGGCTCCGGTTATCGCAAATACGAGTTCGATGCTTTCGGCATCGACTTCGATCGCCGCCGCGACATCCAGGAGGAAGCCCTGCCGGTGCTGATGGAGTTGCTGCACAAGAAGCGCATCGACCACCACGGCAAGCATTTCCATGCCAAGGTCGAGGGCGCCTACGAGCTGTTCCCCCACTCCATCCAGCAGCCACACCCGCCGATCTTCCTCGCCGCATCGACCGAACGCTCTCTCGGCGTCGCCGGGCGCTACGGTTTCGGCACCATGATGTCGAGCTGGACGCCGTTTCCGGAGCTGGCGCGCCAGGCCAAGACCTATCGCGCCGCGCTGGAGCAAACGCCGACGCAATGGCGGCAGAACGGCGCGCGCGGCCACGTCGACGTGGCGCGGTGGGTCTATGTCGCGGAAACAGATGCCAAGGCCAAACGCGAGAGCGAAGACGGCATCATGAAAAACCTGCACCACTTCTCCAGCGGCCACACGTCCGGTTATCTCGGCACGGTGTCGCAGGATGTCGGCGCCAATCCGCGCGACTACGACGCGCTGAACAAGGACATCTTGCTGCACGGCTCGCCCGCCACCGTGGTGGAGAAGATCGAAACCCTGCGCGACATGGCAGGCGTCGATTCGGTGATGCTGCACTACCCGCCGTGGTATGGGCAGGAGAAGGCACTGGCCTCACTGGAGCTGTTCGCGGGCGAAGTGATCCCGAAATTCAAATCGCCATCGCCGAAGCGCAAGACGGCATAGAAACCTACGCCGCCTGGGCCTTCGTCTTGGCGCGCTGAATGGTTTCCCACACCCGCAGCGGCGTCGCCGGCATGTCGATGCGATCGACGCCAAGCGGCGCCAGCGCATCGATGATCGCGTTGATGACGGTCGGCGGCGCACCGATGGTGCCGGACTCGCCGATGCCCTTCACACCGAGCGGATTGGTCTTGCACGGCACCTCTTCCAGCTCGGCCTCGACATTCGGCAGCGCCGAGGCATGCGGCATGGCGTAGTCCATGAAGCTTCCGGTGATGAGCTGGCCGCTGGTGCGGTCGTAAACCTGGTGCTCCATCAGCGCCTGGCCGATGCCCTGCACCACGCCGCCCTGCTGCTGACCCTTCACGATCATCGGATTGATGATGCGACCGAGATCGTCCACCACGTAATAACGGTCAATCGTCACCGCGCCGGTTTCGGGGTCGATCTCCAACTCGCATACATGCGAACCGTTGGGATGGCTCGGCGGCGTCGGGTCGAACGTGCCGGTGGAATCCAGACCGACGCCGAATTTCGCAGCGATCGGGCCCATTGGCGCGTAGGTCGCTTTCGCCACATCAACCAGCTTGATGGTCTTGTCGGTGCCGGTGACGCGGAAGCTGCCTTCCTTGAATTCGAGATCGTCGGTATCCGCCTCCAACATCGTCGCCGCGAGTTTCTTGGCTTTCTCGATCATATTATCGGCAGCAAACTTCAGCGCGTTGCCGCCGACCACCATGCTGCGCGCGCCATAGGTTCCGCGCCCCATCGCCACCTGCGCGGTGTCGCCCTGCACATAGCGGATCTGCTCGAACGGCACGCCGAGCAATTCATGGGCAAGTTGCGCGAACACCGTAGCATGGCCCTGGCCGTGCGAATGGGTGCCGCCGTAGATAGTGAGCGAGCCCGACGGGTCAAACCGCATATCCATGCGGTCGTTAAAGATGCCGCCGAACTCGATATAGAACGACACCGCGCGGCCGCGCAGCTTGCCGTGCTTCTTCGACTCCCGCACGCGCGCCGCGTAACCCTTCCAGTCGCTCGAGGCCATGCACTGATCCATCAACCGGACAAACTCGCCGCTGTCGTAGACGTAATGCGTCGGCGTCGTGTAGGGCATTTTTTCCGGTGGAATGAGATTGCGGCGGCGGATCTCAGC
>JAFKKQ010000466.1 GCA_017304505.1 Hyphomicrobiales bacterium
CGATATAGTAGCCCAGCGGATCGACGCCCGCCGCGGAAGCCCTTGACTGGTACTTCTTGAAAAACGCCTCGGTGCCTTCGTGCATCATCTTCTTGTCCGGAACCCAGGTCTCGTAATTGACCCAGCCGTTGAGCATCGGGCCGAGCTGCTGCTTGATGCCCGTGGCCTGCAGGCCGACCATCGCGCCGCCGATCATCTTCGGCTTGAAGCCGATCTCGTTCACCGACTTCACCAGGCCGACCGAGTCGAGCGGATACGAGCAAACCGCCACGATGTCGGGATTGGCCGCCTGGATCGCGCGGACCACCGGCGTGAAGTCGGTGGTGTTCGGCGGATAGGTGCGGTCATAGACCGTGCGCAAGCCGTGCTTCTTGGCGTTCGATTTGGCGCCGTCGCAGGCGTTCTTGGAGAACTCCTGGTCGGCGGCGATGAACGCCACGGTTTGCGGCTTCGGATTCTGCTGCATCGCGGCGTTGAAGAAGCCGACCGTGAACGACGGCTTCGGGTCCGGCCCCGACGGGATCATCGCGAAGAACTTGTCGTATTTGAACTCGGTGTTCACGCCGAGCCCGAAAAGAATGATGAAAAGCTTGTTTTTCTGCATGACCACCGGCATAGCCGCCGCCGACGGCACGGTTGCATAGGGGCCGAGAAGCAGATCGACTTTGTCGATGTCGAGAAGCTTGGTGTAGATGCCGGGCACCGGCGCTGACTGGCTCTGATCGTCGTAGTATACGAGTTTGACGGGGCGTCCGAGCAATCCGCCTTTGGCGTTGACCTCCTCTTCCCAAATCTGCAGGCCGAGCAGCGCCTGCTTGCCATTGGGCGACAAAGGACCGGTGAGCGCCATCGAGAAACCGATCTTGATCGGCTGGCCTGACGGCGCCGGTTGCGCTTGGGCCGGACCGGAAAACGGCAACGTCATGAGGGCAGCGCCGGCCATCGCGGCGATGGTCTTCAGCCTGAACGTCATTGGATGTCCCTCCCAGGACTATGTTTGATCTTATGCCGGCATCATATCCAGGCGGGTCGAGGCTGTGAACCGGCGCACCGGGGCACAATGCCCCATCCGGCGATCCATGCTTTGCCTGGGCTCCCGCCCTCGCTGCTGGACACCGCCGGGCCGATGCCGGAAACTGCCGGAAACGGCGGCGCACGACGAGCCGCGCCTCAATGCAAAGGAGGTTCGACATGCCCCTTTCGTACATGGAACACGTCCTGCTTCAGACCGAGGATATCGAGGCCACCAAGGACTGGTACGTCAAGGTGCTGGGCTTCCGCGTCGGCCCGAGTCCGGACTTCAAATTTCCGGTCTACTGGCTTTATCTCGGCGACCGCGACGTGCTGCACCTCACCACCGGCGGCAAGAACGTCAGCGAGAACCGCAAGAAATATGTCGGCCAGGAATCGCAAGCCTCGACCGGAACCGGGGTGATCGACCACATCGGCTTTCGCACCACCGGTCTTGCCGAGATGATCGAGCACCTCAAGAAGCACAACATCGACTTCAAGGAGCGTCAGGTCGACGACCAGGGCCTCTACCAACTTTTTCTCCATGACCCCAACGGCGTGAAGATCGAGCTAAACTTTGCCAATTCCGAGGTCCAAGGCCGCAAGCCGCAATTGTCGGCGAGCGAACTCTCGAGCGCATCGAATTGATCGCCGCCGCCATGACGCCGCAACGGCGCAAACGGCACCATAGAAGCATGCCGGGATGGATCGCATGCCGCGCAAGATGATCGACATCTCCATCCCGCTGCAGAACGATGTCGCCGCCGATCCGCCGGGTTACGGCCCGAGCATTCGCTATTTCGATCACAAGCAGACCGCGGAAGAGGTCTGCCAGTTCTTTCCCGGCCTCAAGGTCGATGACCTGCCCGACCGCGAAGGCTGGGCGATCGAATGGATCAAGCTGTCGACGCATTGCGGCACCCATCTCGACGCGCCGTATCACTTCGCCTCGACGATGGATCGCGGCAAGCGCGCGGCCACCATCGACGAAATCCCGCTGGAATGGTGCTTCCAGCCGGCCGTTAAGCTCGACTTCCGCCATTTCGCCGATGGTTATGTGGCGACGGCGAAGGATGTCGAGGCGGAACTCAAGCGCATCGGCCATACGCTCTCACCGCTTGAGATCGTCGTTGTGAACACCAGTGCCGGCGCCGCCTACGGCAATCCGGACTATGTCTCGCAGGGCTGCGGCATGGGGCGCGAAGCCACGCTCTATCTGCTCGAGCGCGGCGTGCGCGTCACCGGAACCGACGGCTGGAGCTGGGATGCGCCGTTCGTTCACACCAAGGCGAAGTATGCCGAAACGCGCGACCCAAGCCTCATCTGGGAGGGCCACCGCGCCGGTCGCGACATCGGCTATTGCCACATCGAAAAGCTGCACAATCTCGACAGGCTGCCGGCCAGCGGCTTTTCCATCAGTTGCTTTCCGGTCAAGATCCACGCCGCCTCCGCCGGCTGGACACGCGCGATCGCCATCCTGGACGAATAACGCCACGCCGCTTGCCGCCTGCGACCGCATTGTCCCCATCGCAAGGTTGACCGCGCGTGATTCCACTCGCTACCATTACCGCTACAACGATAAGGGCCATCGGACACCGCGCGTCAGCGCCGCCGGATTGCCCATTTCAGGGAGGAGAACATGGATAGACGTCAATTCGTGGTTGGCTCGGCTGTAGCCGCCCTCACCGCCGGCTCCGTCCACGCGGAGGACACCTATCCCTCCCGCCCGATCACCCTGATCAATCCGTTCCCGCCGGGCGGCGCCGCTGACGTGGTCGCGCGGCCGTTCGCGGCCTCGCTCGAACCGATCCTCAAGCAAGCCGTGGTGATCGAGACCAAGGCGGGCGCCGCCGGTCAGGTCGGCGGCCAGTACGCCGCGAACGCCAAGCCGGACGGCTATACGCTGCTGGTGCACATCGTGTCGATTTCGGGCTTCGCCGAGGTCGACAAGCTGTTCGGCCGCACGCCGAAGTTCACGCGGGCCGATTTCATTCCCATCGCACGCTTCACCGAAGGGCCGATGGCGCTCGTCGTCAACGACAAGACACCGTACAAGACGCTCAAGGACCTGGTCGACGACGCCAAGAAGCGGCCGAACCAGATCGTGTTCAGCTCGTCCGGTCTCTATGGCGCGCTGCACCTGCCGGCCGCGCTGTTCCTCAAAGCCGCCGGCATCCAGATGCGCCACCTGCCGACCAATGGCGGCGGGCCTGCGCTGACTGCGCTCCTGGGCAACAATTCACAGATGCTGGTGTCGTCGATCGCTGCGGCCAACACCCATATCAAGGCCGGCAAGCTGCGCGCCCTGGCGTGCTTCTCCAACAAGCGGGCCGCCTCGTTGCCGGATGTGCCGACGATGAAGGAGCTTGGCTACAACGTCGAGTTCTCGCTCTGGGTCGGCCTGTTCGCTCCCAAGGGCACGCCGGAACCGGTCATCAAGGTCATGCGCGAGGCGAGCCGCAAGGCGGTCCAAACCGAGCCGTTCAAGAAGGCGGTCGACAACATCGGCGATGTCGTCGCCTATCTCGATCAGCCTGACTTCGCCAAGTTCTGGGATGAGGACGCCAAGCGCGTCGAAGCCGCGGTGCAATCGATCGGCAAGGTCTGAGGATGACCGCATCCCCGGACGGGGAGCATGTGGGCCGACGCATGATCCTGCGGCGCGACCATATCGCCGGCGGCGCGTTTGCCGTCGCCAGCGCGCTGGTTCTCATCATGAGCGGTGACCTGCCGTTCGGCACGCTCGCATCCCCCGGCGCGGGCATGATGCCCAAGCTTCTGCTCGTGCTGCTGATCGGCTTTGGTGCGATCCTGATCGTGCGGGCGGGTGGAAGTCCACCGCTGGCGGAGATCGAATGGAATGACATCCGGCACGCTGCGACGGTGATCGGTCTGTCGGCGGTGGCCACCGCCGTCTACACCATCATCGGCTTCGTCCTGAGCATGTCGCTCCTGATGTTCGTGCTGCTGTATTTCGTCGAGCGCCGGATGTTGTGGCGGGCGGCGGTGGTCAGTGTCGGCGTCACGGTGGGGTCCTATCTCCTGTTCAACACGCTGCTGAAATCGCCGCTGCCGCCCATGCCCTTCTGGTTCTAGCCGCCGTGGAAACAACCATCGACAGCCTGCTGCTCGGCTTCTCGGTTGCATTTCAGCCGGGCATTCTATTGTACGCCTTCCTCGGCTGCCTCACCGGCACCATGGTCGGCATGTTGACGGGCATCGGGCCGCTGGCGGGCATCAGCATTTTGCTGCCGGTGACGTTCGGGCTCGATGCAACACGGGCGATCGTGATGCTGGCCGGCATCTACTACGGCTCGCAATACGGCGGCTCGACCACCTCGATCCTGATGCGCATTCCGGGCGAAGCTGCGTCGGTGATGACCTGCATCGACGGCTACGCGATGGCGCAGAAAGGCCGCGCCGGGGCCGCGCTGTGCATTGCCGCGGTCGGCTCCTTCATCGCCGGCACCTTCGGCGTAATCGTGCTGACCGTCGTCGCACCGCCGCTCGGCCAGTTCGCGCTGAGCTTCGGGCCGCCGGAATACACCGCGCTCTTGATCCTCGGCCTGGTGTTCCTGGCCTACATGTCGTCCACCTCGCTCATCCGCACCCTGCTGATGGCGGGCGTCGGCCTGATGATCGGCTGCATCGGCATCGACGTGATGACCGGTCACTTCCGCTACGCCTTCGACATCCCGGAACTGGGCGATGGCATCGGCATCGTTCCTGTTGCGGTCGGCCTGTTCGGGTTGGGCGAAATCCTGTCGACGCCAAGCCACACCGTAACCGCGAAGGTAACCTCGCCGCGCTTGGCCGAATTGCTGCCGAACCGCAAGGAATGGCGGGATTCGGCCATGCCGATCGCCCGCGGCACGGTGCTCGGCTTTATCGTTGGCATCGTGCCCGGTTCCGCACACATCATCTCCAGCTTCCTGTCCTACGCGCTGGAGAAACGCGTCTCCAAGCATCCGGAGGAATTCGGCAAGGGCGCAATCGCAGGCGTCGCCGGCCCCGAATCGGCCAACAATGCAGCCTCGACCGGCGCCTTTGTGCCGATGCTGGCGCTCGGCATTCCGACCGGACCGGTGACCGCCGTGCTGATGGCGGCGCTGCTGATCCACGGCGTGCCGCCGGGGCCAACCCTCGTCAACGATCACCCGGATGTGTTCTGGGGATTCATCGCCTCGATGTACGTCGGCAACCTGATGTTGCTTGCGCTCAACCTTCCGATGGTCAGCGTGTTCGTCAACGTGCTGCGGATTCCCTATTCCTATCTCTATCCGCTCATCATTATGTTCTGCATCATCGGCGTTTACGAGGTGAACCACTCGATCGTCGATGTGTGGATCATGCTGATCATGGGCCTTGTCGGTTACCTTTTGCGAAAGTTCGATTTCGATCCGGCGCCGCTCGTGCTCGGCCGCGCTGCTGGCCATATCGGCGATCACTTTTATGATGAAGCGCAAGGACTGGCGCGACAAGCTCGCCGAGGTCGAGTCGGGCGATCCCTGATCGCGTTGCGCAGAGGCCCCGACGCGGTCACCCCGAGGGCGATTCGAGGCTTGCGCGCGTGGTGCGGCAACCATAACCTTGCGGAAATCGGAGGCGTGTGCCCTGTCGGCCACACCTCCGATTTTGTGTGTCTCCCTGTCTAACGGCCGAGACCTGACGGCCAAGCCCCGGAGTTAAAGCTGAAATGCGTCACCTGTTCACCTTCTCGCTCGCGGCATGCCTTGGCGCGAGCGTTCTGCCACCGCCGGCCCAAGCGCAGGATTTCCCGACCCGGCCCATCCGCATCATCGCCAACCAGAGTCCGGGTGGCATCAGCGACATCTTCATCCGCGCCGTTGGCGAGGAGCTGCACAAGCGTTGGGGTCAGCCCGTCGTCGTCGAGAACCGCCCCGGCGGCCGCGAGAACATCGGCGTCCGCGCTTGCCAGGATTCGAAGCCGGACGGTTACACCGTCTGCATCCTTTATTCCGATGCGCTGGTCTACAACCCGCACCTGTTCAAGAAGCTGCCGTTCGACATCAACGGCGTGCAGCCCATGACCAACCTGTTCTACATCCTGCAGACGATGGTCGTGAGCGCCGACCTCAAGGTGAAGACACTCGACGAACTGGTGGCGCTGTCGAAAGCCAAGCCCGGAACGCTGAACTACACCACGCCGGTCTATGCCGCCGTGGCGATGATGACCAGGCTGGAGAAGGAAAAAGGCGCCGACTGGGTGCGCGTGCCGTTCAAGGGCGGCGGCGACGCCGTCACGTCGATCTTGAGCGGAACGACGCAGATCACCATCGTCGGCGAAGGCAACCTGACGAGCCATATCCGCGCCGGCAAGATGACGCCGGTGGCGATGGTCAACAACATCCGCTCGCAGAACTTCCCCGACGTGCCGACGCTGGCCGAATCTGGCTACGACGGCCCGCCATCGAAGGCGTCGTTCGGCCTGTTCGCCCCGAAGGGCGTGTCGCGGACGATCATCGACAAGTATGTCGCCGAGGTCGGCAAGATCATCAACGATCCGGACTTCGCGGCGAAGAACCTGAAGGCGCGCAGTCTGGTGCCCGCCATCAGCACGCCGGAAGCCTACGCCAAGGAGCTTGAGAAGGATCGCGCCGAAGCCGCGCAGGTGGTCAAGAACGCGGGCCTCGAAGTGCAGTAGCGCAAGGCCGTCGCGGAGGATCGCTCGCCCGATCGGCAGAAGCCCTCGCGGTTCGACCGCGAGGGCTTTTTCTTATCGAGCACGACCGCGGTCAGGCGGTCGCCGCGACGATATCGATTTCCACCAGCATGCCTGGACGCGCGAGATTGCTCACGACCAGGAACGTATGCGCCGGCAGCGCCACAACCCCGGCCAGCGCCTCCTTCCGCGCCGCCTGATAGTGCGGCCGGTCACGCACGTCCACGAGATAGGCGGTGATCTTGACGATATCGCTCATGGTGGCGCCGTGCGTGGCCAGGAGCCGCGCGGCCTTCTCGAACGCATAGCGGGCTTGGGCGCAGGCATCGCCGGGATGGCGCACACCGCCCGCGGGATCGTCCGCATCTTCAGCGCCGATGCCGGCAAGAAAAAGCAGCGTACCCGGTCCCTTGACGGTGACGACC
Organism: Hyphomicrobiales bacterium; assembly: GCA_017304505.1. Lineage (GTDB taxonomy): Bacteria > Pseudomonadota > Alphaproteobacteria > Rhizobiales > Xanthobacteraceae > Z2-YC6860. Next base: position 7,120 of record JAFKKQ010000466.1, read on the forward strand.
TCGGAAAACGAGGACCGCGCGAACGCGCTGTCGCCGTGGTGCTTCTTCTCGAAATCAACCGGCATCGAAGGTCTCCATGAATGGCGCACCGAAGCGGAACGCAGGCGCCGACGCAGACACCAGCCCCGATGGTGCGACATGGAACATCAGCGGCTCCCCGCCACCACCAAGCATGTCTTCCGCATCGAACGCCGGCATCCGCGCGTCGATGACGATTCGGCCCTTATGGGTATGCCGCAGTCTTTCGATTTCGCCCGCCACCCTTTGCTTATCCTCCGTGGTCGGAATCCAATCCGCGCCATAGGCAATGCGGACACGTTCGGCCTTCAGCCGCAGGGCAAGCTCGACCATCGCCGCGATCCGCCCGACGTTGTCGCGGCCGACAGCAAAACTCACGATCAACGGCAGACCCAGCCGAACCGCTTCGGCCGCGAGCGCGTGCTTGCGTTGAAATGCGCCGCGCTGCCCCGCCATGCGATCCGCCGACACGGCATCGGCATCCCCCATTTCGACCTCCACCCGGGCGAGCCCCGCCTCCCACAGATCGCGCATCGCGCGGGTGGCGATCCCGATCCCCGACGTGAGAAGGCAGGTGTCGAGTCCGGCCTCGCGCGCATGGGCGACGATATCGACGAGGTCGCTTCGGACGCGCGGCTCACCGCCGAGGAGACGCACATGGCGCGCGCCCAAGGCCACCGCCTCGACAAACAGCCGCGACCAGGCGAGCGCGTCCAATTCATCCTCTCGGCCCTCACCGATCCGACGATCCGGGCCGCGGCCGGGCGGGCACCGGCGTGTCAATTCAGCGACAAAGCACGTGGACGCCGGGCGGTTCCCCTCGCCGATCTCACCGATGCCGCGCGGGGCCATGTCCCACTGCCGCGCACGCTGGATTGCCATTTCTCCAACCATGACAAACGATCCCGATCCCAACAGGCCGCGACACAATCGGCTTGCGCGCGGCCTCCGGCTTATATGACAATTGCGCATAGGAAACGCTCAAAATCGAAGGAGAGCGCCATGCGTCCGCATCGCTCCTGGCTGGGAATAAGCTGTGCCGTCATTGCTAGCGCCGTCATCATCAATCTACCGGCACAGGCGCAAGACTATCCGAACAAGCCCGTAACCTTCGTCACCCCCGCCGCCGCCGGCAACAGCCCGGACGTGGTGACGCGCCTCGTGGCGGACAAGCTGACCCAGCTCTGGAAGCAGCAGGTCGTGGTCATCAACCGTCCCGGCGCGGGCGGATTGATCGCGGCGCAGGCTGCCGCCGCGCTGCCGAAGGATGGCTACTCGCTCTACATGACGCAGGCTTCGACCTACACGGTCCTGCCGATCCGGCAGGCCGGCAAGATGCCTGTCGATCTGGAGAAGGCGTTTGTCGCCATCGGCATGGTCGGCGAGCAGCCGATCGCGTTCGGCGTCAACAAGAATATCAAGGCCAACACCGTGGCCGACTTGATCGCGCTCGCCA
>JAFKKQ010000467.1 GCA_017304505.1 Hyphomicrobiales bacterium
GATCGGCGGTCGCTGGCGGGTCGATGTGTTCTTCGCGCTGCTGGCGCTTGGCGTCGGCTGGCTGGCATGGCTCAATGCGCCGCGCCGCGACCTCGGCGTGATCTATTTCTTTGTGGCGATGCCCATTGCGTCGCTGGTGCTGCTGCTGGGCTGGCCCGCGATCGGCTTGCCGTGGGTGTCGACAACGCAATGGGGCGGCATCCTGGTGACGATTGTCGTGGCCACGGTTGGCATCGTGGTGTCGCTGCCGATCGGCATTGTACTGGCGCTTGGCCGCCGTTCCGGCTTGCCGGCGGTGCGGCTGTTCTCGGTGATTTTTATCGAGTTCGTTCGCGGCGTTCCGCTCATCACCGTGCTGTTCATGGCGAGCGTGATGCTGCCGCTGTTCGTGCCCGAAAGCCTGTCGCCGGACAAGCTGTTGCGGGCGCTGGTCGGCGTCGCGCTGTTTTCGTCGGCCTACATGGCCGAAGTGGTGCGCGCCGGCTTGCAGGCGATCCCGAAAGGCCAGTACGAGGCGGCGATGGCGCTCGGCCTGCGTTATCGCCATGTCATGCAGCGCGTCGTGCTGCCGCAGGCGCTGACCGTCACCATTCCGAATATCGTCAACACCACCATCGGGCTGTTCAAGGACACCACGCTGGTGTTCGTCGTCGGCATCTTCGATCTTCTGAAGACCATCGAAGCGGCGCGCGTCGATCCGAACTGGGCGACACCGGTGACCAGCACCAGCGGCTATGCGTTCGCCGCGATCTTCTATCTTGTGTTCTGCTACGGCATGTCGCGCTACGCGCGTATGGTCGAGCGGCGGCTCGCAACGGGTCGGGAAAGACGGTAGGGGTTGGCCATGAACCAGGATACCACGCCACCCTCCGATCCCGGTCAGGCCAAACCGGAAGCCGGTTCACGCGAGGCCGAGATTGCCGTCGACATGATCGGCGTGCACAAGTGGTACGGCGATTTCCACGTTTTGCGCGACATCAACCTGCGCGTGGCGAAGGGCGAGCGGATCGTGATCTGCGGGCCATCGGGCTCCGGCAAGTCCACCATGATCCGCTGCATTAACCGGCTGGAGGAGCATCAGCAGGGGCGTATCGTGGTCGGCGGCGTGGAGCTGAGCAACGACGTCAAGAAGATCGACGAAGTGCGGCGCGATGTCGGCATGGTGTTCCAGCACTTCAACCTGTTTCCGCACTTGACCGTCTTGGACAATCTGACGCTCGCCCCGATCTGGGTGCGCAAGCTGCCGAAGAAGGAGGCCGAGGAGGAGGCGATGCGCTATCTTGAGCGCGTGCGGATCCCCGAGCAGGCCGGCAAGTATCCGGGCCAGTTGTCCGGCGGCCAGCAGCAGCGTGTCGCCATCGCGCGGGCGCTCTGCATGAACCCGAAGATCATGCTGTTCGACGAGCCGACCTCCGCGCTCGATCCCGAGATGGTCAAGGAGGTGCTCGATACGATGGTGCAGCTTGCGGAAGACGGCATGACCATGCTGGTCGTCAGCCATGAGATGGGATTTGCCCGGCAGATCGCCGACCGCATGGTGTTCATGGATGAGGGGCAGATCGTCGAAACCAACGCGCCGAAGGCGTTCTTCGACCATCCGCAGCACGAGCGGACCAGGCTGTTCCTCAGCCAGATCTTGCACTGACGCCTTTTTCGGCGAGCCGCGATCGTTCTTCCCTCTCCCCTTGAGGGAGAGGGTGCCCGAGCGGAGGCAAACCAGTGGGTCAATGGCCGACCAGGTCAATGCACCAGCGGGCCGCTGGCCTTCTTCCAGGCGTCGATGCCGCCTTCGATGTGGCGCGCGCCGGAAAGGCCGGCGTCCTGCGCCGCCTGCACAGCCATCGCCGAGCGTTCGCCGAAGGCGCAATAGAACACCAGTTGCTTGCTGGTCGACTGCGCCAGCCCGTGCAGCATGCCGCCTTCGCTGAGATTTTCCTGCAGACTTGGATAGGGCACGTGCAGGGAACCCGGGATGGTGCCGTGGCGGTCGCGCTCGGTGCGCTCGCGCAGGTCGATCAGCGCGACATCAGGCTTGCCGATCAGGCCCAGCGCCTGCGCCGCGGAGAGCGCCCAGCCGCGCCGCGCGATCTCCACCTGATGGAGGCCGACCTTCATGTTGGCCGGGATGGCGACATCCATCATCTTCGGATTGCCAAGTTTCAGGTTGTTCATCAGCGTGACGTATTCGTCCATCGACTTGACCTGAAGGCGCGGGTTGTACGCCTTTTCCTCGCCGATGGTGGAGACGGTGTCGCCCTTGTAGTCGTGGGCGGGATAGACCAGCGTCTCGTCCGGCAGCTTGAGCAGCCGGCCGAACAGCGATTCATATTGCGCGCGCGGATCGCCGTTCTGGAAGTCGGTGCGGCCGGTGCCGCGGATCAGGAGCGTGTCGCCGGTAAACACGCGGTCCGGCATGACGAAGCTGTAGGAATCGTCGGTGTGGCCGGGCGTGTAGACCACGTCGAGCGCGATACCTTCGATGGTCAGGCGGTCGCCGTCGGCCAGTCGCATCGACACCACGTCGGCCTTGGTCTGCTCGCCCATCACGGTGATGCAATGGGTCTTGTCGCGCAACGCGCCCAGACCGGTGATGTGATCGGCGTGCATATGGGTATCGACGGCTTTGACGAGCTTGAGGTCGAGTTCGCGCACGAGCTGGAGATAGCGGTCGACCTTCTCCAGGACGGGATCGACGATCAAGGCTTCGCCGCCGCGGCGGCTGGCGAGCAGGTAGGAATACGTGCCCGAGGTTTGATCGTAGAGTTGGCGGAAAAGCATGACACTGCCTCCGTCGTAAATGCCGATTCAATTCTAGCACAGCTTCGGCGCGCGCTCATCTCGCGCAGCCGGCTCTCTCAACATGGGATGCGTGCAGTCCCGGGAGAAGGGGTTACGCCTTCTCCACCGGCAGGTCCGGCCGTCCGCCCCATTCGGTCCACGAGCCGTCGTAGAGCGCCCGCGGCGGCTTGCCGATGGCATCGAGCGCGAACCACAGGGTCGCCGCGGTCACGCCCGAGCCGCAACTGGTGATGACCGGCTTGCCGAGATCGACGCCGCCGGCGGCAAAGCGTTCCCTGATTTTCTCCGGTGCGATCAGCCGGCCGCCTTCGATCAGTTCGCTTACCGGCACGTTCTTCGCGCACGGCATGTGACCGGCGCGCACGCCCGGACGCGGCTCCGGCTCCACACCGCGAAAGCGGCCCGCGGGACGGGCATCCACCACCTGGGCGGAGCCGTCCAGAAGCGCCATTTGCACGTCGGGGACGCTGGCCACGGCGGCCGTGTTCAACTCGGCCTCGAATCGGCGAGGCGTTCGCTTGGACGGACCTTGTTCCAGTGCGCGGCTTTCCGCGGTCCATTTCGGCAAGCCGCCGTCGAGCACATAAACGTTCTTGGCGCCGAACATGCGGAACGTCCACCAAACGCGCGGTGCGCCGCCCAGCCCCGCGCCGTCATAGATCACGATGGTGTCGTCGTGGCCGACGCCGAGCGCGCCGACGTCCTTGGAGAATTGCACCGCACCCGGAACCATGTGCGGCAGATCGGTCGAGTGATCGGCGATGGCATCGATATCGAAGAACACCGCTCCTGGAATATGGCCGGCGAGATACTCCGCCTTGGCGTCGCGCTTCTGCGCGGGGAGGTAGAACGAACCGTCGACGATGCTCACCTCCGGTTCGCCGAGGCGGGCGGCGAGCCAGTCCGTGGTCACGAGGTTCTTGCTGGCGGGCGGGCGGGTTTCGGCCATGTAACGTTCCTTTTCTTGCCGGCACCATACACCAACGCCCCTCGGCGATAGCAGTTCATTTTGTTACCCTCCGAAGACGCGCGCTGTGACGCATTGACCGGACGGCCCGTCGCCGATGACACTCGCAGTTCAGTGCCATGTGTGAGGAACGAAGCAAACCTGAAGCACGTCTCATGAGAGGTATGACCGATGATGCGCATGATGTTGGCGTTCTTTGCTCTCGTCACTCTCGCTGCCGTTCCAGGAAATGCCGAGGCTCAATACTACAAGGGTAAGACGATCACCATGATCGTCAACTATCCGGCGGGCGGCCCGTCGGACCTGGAGGCCCGCATCGTCGCGCAGCACCTTCCGGCGCATGTGCCTGGTAAACCGACGATCGTCGTCAAGAACGTCGGCGGCGCCGGCGGGCTTATCGGAAGCAATCAGCTCGGCGAGGCAGAACCGAACGGCGACACGATCGGCTTCTTCACGCTGAGCATCCCGAACCAGATTCTCGGCAATCCGGCGATGCATACGCCCTATTCGGATTTCGTGATGATCGCCGGGGTGGAATGCCCGCTGGTCGTCTATATGCGGAAAGATACGCCGCCCGGAATCAAGACAACACGCTCAATCAGGCGATTGAGCTCGATCTGCTCGGCGTCAAATACCACGCGGTGCCAGCCTATCGGGGGCTGAAAGAGGTGGAAACGGCGATCCTGCAGAACATCGGCCAACTCGCCAACTCGTCGTTGTCGGGGTGGCGCGGCTCGGTCGAACCGACGATGGGCAACGTCGTCCTTCCGCTATGGCAGCTTTCTCCGAAGAAGAACGGCGGCTATCCGCGCAGCGCGGCATTGCCCGATATGCAGACGTTCGAGGAGTTCTACGCGAAGGTCAAACCGGGACAGTCACTTGCGAGCGACCTCCGCTATCGGGCGCTGCGCGCGTTCGCCGACCCTCAGCTTGCGATGTTCCGGGTGGCCCTGATGCCGCCGCGGGCGAACGGTGAAGCCCTCTCGGCGTTACGCACGGGGTTCGCCGATCTGTGGAACGATCCGAAGTTTCTGGCCGACTATTCCAAGGCCATCAAATCGAAACCGATTCTCGTGAGAGGTGAGGAGGGCGAGGCGGTGCTGAAGGGGCTTGCCAGCGTGCCGAACGACATCAAGGAATTTCTCGTCAAATATTCCAGCAGCCTGACCGTCAAATAGGCCGCGGCCTAACCCTTCGCGAACGGGATCTCGACGTCGGTCTTGCGCTCGAGCCAGGCCGGCACCGGCAGTTTCTTGGAGCGCAGGAATTCCGCGTTGAACAGCTTCGACTGGTAGCGCGTGCCGGAATCGCAGAGCACCGTCACGATCGTGTGGCCGGGTCCCAGGTCCTTGGCGAGGCGGATCGCGCCCGCGACGTTGATGCCGGACGAGCCGCCGAGGCACAGCCCCTCGTGTTCAAGCAGGTCGAAGATCACTGGCACGGCCTCCTCGTCCGGGATCAGGTAGGGCTTGTCGACCGTGATGTCATCGATGATTGGCGTCACGCGGCCGAGCCCGATGCCTTCGGTGACCGAGCCGCCTTCGGTCGATTTGGCCTCGCCCTTGGAGAACAGGTTGAACATCGCTGCGCCCCGCGGATCGGCGACGCCGATGACGGTGTCCTTCTTCTTTTCGCGCAGGAAGATCGAGGTGCCGGCGAGCGTGCCGCCGGTGCCCACGGCGCAGATGAAGCCGTCCACCTTGCCGTTCGTCTGCTCCCAGATTTCCGGGCCGGTCGAGAGGTAGTGCGCCTTGCGGTTGTCGCGGTTGTTCCACTGGTCGGCGAACAGCACGCCGTTCGGCTCGGTCTTGCGCAGCTTTTCGGCAAGCCGCCGCGCGATGTGCTGGTAATTGTCCGGATTGCTGTAGGGCAGGGCTGGCACCTCGACCAGTTCCGCGCCGCACAGCCGCAGCATGTCCTTCTTTTCCTGGCTCTGCGTGTTGGGAATGACGATCAGCGTGCGATAGCCGCGGGCGTTGGCGACGAGCGCGAGCCCGATGCCGGTGTTGCCTGCGGTGCCTTCCACGACCAGTCCGCCACGCTTGATGTCACCCCGCTTCTCGCCTTCGAGGATGATCTGAAGCGCCGGACGATCCTTCACCGAGCCGCCGGGATTCATGAACTCGGCCTTGCCGAGGATGATGCAGCCGGTTGCGGCCGATGCGCGTTCGAGTTTGATAAGGGGTGTGTGACCGATGGCGTCGGTGATGCCGTCGCGGATTTGCATGATGGTGTTGAGCCTTCCAGAAAATTTGAACCTAGTGGAGCGGTCCTCATGCGACAAGGTTGCTCCGTCGCGGGGAAAAATATGCTTTGCGAGGCGCTTTCAGCGACAACGGTTTCGCGCGAAAGAAATTTTTGCGTAACGCTTCATCTCTGCGCCGGAATGCGCCGCCGCGCCGAAGACGCTCCAATTCCTGTTGATTTTCATGCAGTTGGCCGGGTGTTTCGGAGCGAAAATCATTGGTGTTCGGGCGGCGCGGTTTGAGGCATGATGCGGCCCACCGCCACGCCACGAGGAACGCCATGAAATATCGCCGCTCCGACGCCAAGGATTACGCCAAGACCCACATGAAGGGCATCTGGGCGGCCGCGCTGGTGCCGTTCAACGAGGACCTTTCGATCGACGAAAAGGGCTTCCGCAAGAACCTGCGTCACTGGGTGGACGATCTCGGCATCGACGGCGT
>JAFKKQ010000468.1 GCA_017304505.1 Hyphomicrobiales bacterium
CGATTGTCGCAGGTGTTCGATCGTGGACTTCATCTTTAGCCGCGCGCGGTATTCGCGTATTTGCGCGGGCGCAAACTTGCGCTGAATATGCCGCGATTCTGGAAAAGTGCGACATAGGCCCGGCGTCGCCCATTCTCGGTCCGGGCGAGGGAATGGTGTCCGTCCTGCCCAATCTTGCCGAGCGATCGGCGGACGGGCACAGCCGGCCGCTTAACGACCTTTTTCCGCGACGATGAAGATTGCGCTAAGATTGTCTCGGTATCGTTCGAAAATGCGGCGCATGGCGAAGACGCGCCGTCGTGCCTCGCCATCCAGGATGAGGTTTTTGCCGAGCCTAAGCGCTCCCAGGAGCCCTTCGTCCTTGATGACACGCTTCGGTCGCAGCAGATGCATCGGCGCGTAGCCGATCTTCACGATACGAAAACCCGTTTGCTCGAGAAGCGTGCGCCATTCCTTGGCCGGCAGGGGCCGCGCACCGACGTGGATCACCGACGATAATGTGTTGTCGATGTCCTGCTTCTGCTCCAGTGGCATGTTATCGGGCACCACGCAAAGCTCGTGGATGCCGTAACGTCCGCCAGGCCGCAGAACACGGAAGGCTTCCGCCGCAATGCGCCGCTTTTGCTCGTGCGTGTTCATGCTGAGCATCGCCTCTCCGATCACGACCGATGCCGACGCGGCGGGCAGGTTGGTTCTGTCCGCCGTGCCGACCACGACCGAAACGCCGGGGAGTTGGGGCAATTGGCGTGTCGTCCATTGCATTGCCTTGGCGTCGCGTTCGACGCCGGTGTAGCGGCTGGGCCGTCGCGCAAGAATCATCCTGGCTGTCACGCCGAGGCCCGGCGCAAACTCGACGACCGTGTCGTTCTGTCCGATCGCCAAAGTTTCCAGAAGCTGAGCCGTCAGGCCGAGCCCGCCAGGCCGCAGCACGCGCTTTCCCAAGCGCGCAAGGAGCCAATGACCGGGCATTTTGCGCGTATCGAGATCGCTGCCAGGTAAGTCTTCAGTGGCGCTTTGTTGTGCCGTCGTCATCGTGCTCTCCATCCATGCGAATGTTTGGTCCGCGCTACGTCCCGGTCCGATGCAGCGTCCGGGGCATCGGCCGCTTGCCGAAATCGATGACCGACCGATGCAGGACATGCCCCGCAGTGTCGACTTTCAGCCGCGCGCGGCGATTGCGATAAAAGAAACTCAGCCGGTATTGACCCTGATGGTCATCGACGCCGCGCTCGCAAGCGCTGGTGATCGCTCGTGCCTGCATCAGAGCCGGAACGTCGGATGCGTTCACGCCGAGCAAGTCGGCCAGAAGTACGGCGTCGACCAGAAAATCGCCATCGGTGATTTCGATCTGCATCGAGGGGCCCTCTTGTCCATGCGGAATAAAAGAGGTATTTATGATGTATCTTATGGCCTGTTGCCGGGAAATACAATGGTTTCGGAACACCTTCATCGGGACTGGGCGGTTGCCGCTTTGTGCGTCGCCGTTTTGTGGCTTGGCCTTCTTCTCGGCGTTGCGTTTCTTGCCACTCCCGTGAAGTTCCTTGCGCCCAGCCTGACGCTTCCTGTCGCACTCGATGTCGGCCGCCACACCTTCGCTGTGTTCAACAAGGTCGAATGGGCTCTTTGCGTGGCGCTGCTGCTTCCGGTGCTGTTCGGGGCAAGAACGTGGTTGAGCATTTGTGCCGCGGTCGCCATCGTTTTGCTGGTTGCAGTCGAGACCGTGTGGCTCTTGCCGCTCCTGGATCAGCGCGTCGGCCTGATCATCGCCGGCGGACAGCCGGCCGCCTCAAGCGACCATAACCTGTATATCGCTTTGGATGGTGCGAAGCTCGTTGCGCTTATCGTTGTCGCGTGGGTCATGGTTTATCGCATCGTTCAAAGTGCCCCAATCCATGATCGTTCAGGGAAAGCAGAGTGATGCCGGATACCGCCGGGAATTCAGAGCGTGTGATCAAGGTCGCGGAGATCGACCCCCGGGTTCGTCACACGATCATCATGCAACTGTTTGCCAATCTTGATGCGGAAAGCTCCTTGCAATTGGTGAGCGACCACGATCCGAGACCGCTGCGATTCCAGCTTGAATCGCTGCACGGTTCACGTTGCGATTGGCATTATCTCGAACAAGGCCCCGACGTCTGGCGGGTGCGTCTTCGCTACGTGGTGCGCTCGGGCGATCGCCACGCTTGAAGGTCCCGTCTTTTCTCGTCTTGGAGGTGGGCATGCAAATGGACCGTTCGTATGGGAGCGCGCGAGGCTTGCCCCGCTTTACACGGGCCGAGCGCCTTGAATTAATGTTTTCGGCTGCTGCGTCAGGGATTGGCGAATGTCCGGCCTGGATTGTCCTGGCACTGGAACATGAGCAGCATACCGAAGAGGAGGGGCTGTCATGGCAAACGGATTCAGCCCGACCGGTGGGCACACTGGGCTACTCGATCTCGAGGCGCTGATCCGAGCCGATTATGAGCGGTGCCACCCGGAGGACAGTCTGGAAGACCTGAAGCGGCGGGCTTGTTTTTCCGAGGAAGACAGGGGTCTTCTGGGCGATTGGATGGCGCTCGCGGCTTCGCGGGCGAAGGCTCGCCGCTCCGAAACTCCAGCGAGGACCGCCGCCGGATAACAAGTCCGACGGGTCCCGCCGGCGCGATTATCGCCGCTTTGTCGCGCCGGCGCGGTATCGAACACAAACGTCTAATGCGCGGCCGCCCCTTAATGCGCCGCGGCTTGCTGGCTCGCCTGTTCAAACAGTGTGGCCATCCGCTTCGTTGGCAACGGCGGCATCTTCACTTGCTTCGCAGCATCGAGATTCGATGTGTTGTTGCCGACTTCGATCAGGCCCACCATTCCCATGCCGAAGTGCGGGATGCAGCGATACCCGTACAGGCCCGGCGTTTTGAACGTGACCGTGACTTCCTGGGACATCTTACCCTTGAAGGGCTGCGCGCCTGCCGGAAGCATGCCCGGGATTGTCTCGGCATCGTGGCCTTTGTCGGTCGGAATAAATTGCACGGTATCGCCGGGCTGAATGCGCAGGAACGCGGGCTCGAACACCATCATCTGCCCGTTCGAACCCTTGTTCAGCATCTTCACTTGAAAATCCGCCGCTGTCGCGGGCGTGGCTATTCCGATTGCTCCCGCGATGCAGAGCGCCACCATGCCATACCGTGTCATGTTCAACTCCATTCGTCTCAGCGCCGGTTCACCGGCCCTGTTTTTGGTTCTTTCAACATGGAAGAATCTACGGCGCACGCCGCGGATGCTCTTTGAGCAAGAGCAAGCTCACGTCGGTTTGTGCTGTTGGGGTTGTCTGGTTATCTTAGACCAGACGCCCCGGCCGGTCGGGGATGTCGCGGCCTTCGGCGAGCGCATCGGCGAAGACGTGATGCAGGTCGCGATGGATCGCTTCGTCCTCGCGCATCGCCAGGATCATGTCCCGCACACTGGCGTCGGGTGGCAGATCCCAATAGTCGATGGCGGAGGCGGGGGCGGCCTGTTTGCCGCGATCGCCAGACTCGATCTGCGCGAGGTATTGCGAATAGCCGGAGACCGCTTCCTCGGACAGATAACCTGCGAAGCGGTGGGCCGTGCGTGCGGAGATCAGATAAAGCAGGAAAAAGGCGTTGTAGAAAACGCCTTGCCCCAGCGCGATGAGAAGACGCTCCCATCCGCGCGGCTGCTGAAGGGCCACGAACGCCATCAGGTGCGCGCGCTGGTTTTCCGCCTCGTCCATGAAGGTGCGCACCCAGCCGCGATCGTCCAGCATCCGCCGCAGGCACCTGAGATGCAGGAGGGTCGCTGCGACCATTGGCGGCACCGCGGCAATGGTTTCGAAAACGACCGCCTGGTCGCCATAGCGGCGCGAGAAGAGAGTATCGACGGTCTTGATGCCAAAACGAACGAGGCCGAGGGCGAACCGGTCCGCGGCCGAAACCGGCACGTGGTGACGGGTCAGGTCCGCCTTGTTGATGTTCAGCATCGTCAAAGTCCTATGCGCCGGTTCTTTCGACGCGCGTGGCGCTCGCCCCGACCGGCGCTCTTGAGGCCAACCGGTCGTGCGGCCGGGTTCGGTCTCAGGCCTATGTTAGCATTTGCCGGTCGTGATCCGGCTGTCTTTGCGCTAGAACAATGTGGCATGGTCTCGGCGCTTGCCCACCAGAAGACGCTGCGGGCCGGCAGGCGCAATGCACGTCTCGGCAACGGGCGTCGGTTCCGCGCCAGACTATCATGGCGGAAGGCATCCGCTAGATTTGAGTGATACGCAGCCGGCGGCATGGAGCACCCTCCCGACATCGATATCTTCAGCCGGTCGGATCTCTT
>JAFKKQ010000469.1 GCA_017304505.1 Hyphomicrobiales bacterium
GGGCTCCAGCAACAAGCATCAGAACTGGGAGCTGTTCGACCCGGAGAAATGGGTGCCCGACGGCTACGCGCTGGTGCGCGTGGATTCGCGCGGCGCCGGGCGCTCACCGGGCTATCTCGAAGTGTGGTCGCCGCGCGAAGCACAGGACATCGCGGCCTGCGTCGAGTGGGCCGGCGTGCAGCCGTGGTCGAGCGGCAAGGTCGGCCTGCACGGCATCTCATATTACTCGATGAACCAATGGCAGGCCGCGCCGCTGAAACCGAAACATCTTGCGGCGCTGTGCATCTGGGAGGGTTCGTCGGACTATTACCGCGAGCTTTGCCGCCACGGCGGCATCCTCTCCGATTTCCTCTCGACCTGGTATCCACGCCAGGTGACGGCCGTGCAGCACGGCGTCGGCGAACGCGGCGCGCGAAGCATCGTAACCGGCGAGCCGGTCGCCGGACCCGCTACGCTGCCGGAGGAACAACTGCGGCACAACCGCGCCGACTGCGACGGCGACGCGCTGCGGCATGTGCTGATCGACGACTATTACAAAGAGCGGCTGCCGAAGTTCGAAGATATCGAAACGCCGCTGTTCTCTGCCGCCAACTGGGGCGGCATGGGCCTGCATCCGCGCGGCAATTTCGAATGCTTCCTGCGCGCCGGCTCCAGGCAGAAATGGCTGGAGGTTCACGGCGACACGCATTTCACGCTGTTCTATGCCAAGTACGGCCAGGACCTGCAGCGACAGTTCTTCGACCATTTCCTCAAAGGCCGCGACAACGGCTGGGACAAGCGCCCGAAGGTGATGCTCAACATCCGCCATCCCGACGAGAAATTCGAGTTGCGCGCGGAGAACGAGTGGCCGCTGGCGCGCACGCAATGGACCAAATTCTACCTCCACCCCGACCGCGAGTTGGATACGTCGGCGCCGGTCGACGACGCGACGGTGACTTACGAGACATCGAGCGACGGCGTCACGTTCAGCACCGAGCCGCTGGCCGATGACATGGAAATCACCGGCCCCGTCGCGGCCAAGCTGTTCGTATCGTCCGATACCACCGACGCCGACCTGTTCCTGGCGCTTCGCCTGTTCGACCCGCGGGGCAGCGAGGTCACTTTCATCGGCTCGAACGATCCGCGCGTGCCGGTCGGCCTCGGCTGGCTGCGCGCCTCGCACCGCAAGCTCGATCCGAAGGAGAGCAAGCCTTACCGGCCCTGGCACACCCACGATGAGCTTTTACCGCTGACGCCGGGCAAGCCGGTGGAGCTCGACATCGAAATCTGGCCCACCTCGATTGTCGTCCCGAAAGGCTATCGCCTCGCGCTCACCGTGCGCGGCAAGGATTACGAGGTCGACGGCGACGACGTGGGGCTCGCGCACGCGCCGTATCCCATGAAGGGTGTCGGGCCGTTCACCCACACCAACCGGCAGGACCGGCCGTCGGAGATTTTCGGCGGCGAGAACACGCTGCACTTCGGCAACGGTTTCGCGCCGTACGTGCTCCTGCCGATCATTCCGAAGTAAAGTGGTTTCCATGACAATCGGAACTCGCAACAAGGCCGCTCCATGACCGTCCGCGCCGCGATTGTCGGACTCGGCCGCTGGGGCCGCTCGCTGGTCAACGCCGTCCAGGGCAAGACAGACGTCATCGCGTTCGTCGCGGGCTGCACGCGCACGCGCAGCGCCGCCGAAGGCTTCTGCCGCGAAAAGAACATCGCCTTGCTCAACCGCTACGAGGACGTGCTCGCGCGCCCCGATATCGACGCCGTTGTGCTGGCGACACCGCACAGCCTGCACGCCGAACAGGTGATCGCCGCCGCCGTGGCCGGCAAGCACGTTCACGTCGAAAAGCCGCTGACGCTCGACCATCCGAGTGCCGAAGTCGCGGCGGCCGCCGCCAAGCGGGCGGGCATCGTATTGGCGGTCGGCTTCAACCGCCGCTTCCATCCGAGTGTGGCGGAAGCCCGCAAGCGTCTCCGCGACGGCCGGCTCGGCGAGGTGATGACGATGGTCGCCCAGCACACCACCTCGACCGGCCAGTTCATCGCCGCCGATAATTGGCGAGCGCAGGCCGACGAAGCGCCGGGCGGCGCCTTCACCGCCGTCGGCGTGCATTCGCTCGACCACATGATCGAATTCGGCGGGCCGGTGCGCGACGTTCTCTGCACCACCGGCCGCTATCTGCCGGGGTCGTCCGACGACACCACCAACGTGATGCTGCGCTTTGCCAGCGGCGCGACCGGCCTGATGTTCTGTTCGGTCGCCACCGCAACGACCTTCAGCTTCACGGTTTATGGCACCAAGGGGCTGATCGAGATTTCGGAACCGAGCCTGCGACGCCTGCGCTTCGTGCCGACATCGACCGCGCCGCCGACCGGCCTGGTGACGGCGCCCCCGGATGAGATCGTCGAAAGCCCCGCGTTCGACATGCTCAACGCCGAACTTGTCGCGTTCGCGCGCTCCATCTCGCAAAAGACGCCCTACCCGGTGCCGATCGATGAGGTGCTGCACGGCATGGCCGTGTTCGACGCCGTGGTCCGATCGGCCCGAACAGGCCAAATCGAGCCGGTCGCGTAGGACATCGAGACATGCAAACGCGCAGGCTGGGCCGCTCGGGCTTTGAGGATTCCGCCGTGGGGCTCGGCTGCAACAACTTCGGCGGCCGCACCGATTTCGCCGTCACGCGCGCCGTGGTGCACAAGGCGCTCGACCTCGGCATCACACTGTTCGATACCGCCGACACCTACGGCAACAAAGGCAAGTCGGAGGAATTTCTCGGCGAGATTCTCGGCGCGCGGCGCGGCGACATTATGCTCGCCACCAAATTCGGCATGCCCATGAACGACACGGCGCCACCGCGCAATGCATCGCGCCACTACATCATGCATGCGGTCGAGGCGAGCTTGAAGCGGCTGCGCACCGATTGGATCGACCTCTATCAGGTGCACCGCCCCGATCCCGATACGCCCATCGAGGAAACGCTGCGCGCGCTCGACGACTTGGTGAAGCAGGGCAAGGTCCGCGCCATCGGCTGCTCGAACTTCTCGGCGGCGGAGATCGAGGCGGCCCAGGACACGGCGGCGCGCGAACGGATCGCACCCTTCGTTTCGTGCCAGGACAAGTACAGTCTTTTGGAGCGCGGCATCGAACGCGCCGTGATCCCCACAGCCCGAGCGCGCGGCATGAGCCTGCTGCCCTATTTCCCACTGGCGAGCGGGCTTCTCACCGGAAAGTACCGGCGCGATGCCGCGCCGCCCAAGGGGTCGCGGCTCTCCACCAGCACCCGCCACGCTTCCAGCACCATCAGCGAACGCAACTGGGCGCTGGTTGAAGCTCTCGGAGCCGTGGCGTCGCGCACGGGACACACCATGCTCGAACTGGCGTTCGGCTGGCTGCTGGCAAAGCCTGTCATCGCCAGCGTGATCGCAGGCGCCACGCGGCCTGAGCAGATCGAGCAGAACGTCGCCGCCGCCTCGCGATTGCCGACAGCGGCGACCATTGCCGAAATCGACGCACTCACCCGATGAGCAAACCCCGCGCCCTTGTGATTGGTGGATCGGTCGGCGGGCTTTTCGCGGCGAACATGCTGCGCAGCACCGGCTGGGACGCCACCGTGTTCGAGCGCAACGCCGAGGAACTGACCGGCCGGGGCGCAGGCATCAGCACGCACCCACAGTTGCACGATGCCATGCGTCGGCTCGGCTTGCCGTTCGACGATTCGATGGCCATCGGCGTGAGCCGTATCGTGTTTCTCGACCGCGGCGGCCACGCTTACGACACCCGCGACACCGCGCGCGTGATGAGTTCGTGGGGGCGCATCTTCCGCTCGCTGCGCGACATGCTGCCGCCGCAGGATTACCGGCTCGGCAAGACTTTGCAGCGTATCGAGCAGGATGCGAACGGAGTCACCGCGATTTTCGCCGACGGCACGCGCGAGCGCGGCGATCTGCTGGTCGGCGCCGACGGCGGCCGCTCCACCGTGCGCGCGCTGTTCCTGCCGGACCATCAGCCGGACTACGCCGGCTACATCGCCTGGCGCGCCATGCTGGACGAGCGCGACGTGCCGCCCGACATCCACGCGCAACTGTTCGAGAACTACAGCTATTGCCTGCCGCCCGGCGAATTGTTCCTCGCCTACCCCGTCCCCGGCCGCAACAACGAGACGCAGGCCGGCCAACGCGCCTACAACATCGTCTGGTACCGGCCGACGACGTCGGAACACCTTGCCGATCTCTGCACCGACACGAACGGCAAGAACCACAGCAGCTCGATCCCGCCGCCGCTGATCCGGCCCGACGTCATCGCCTCAATCAAAGC
>JAFKKQ010000470.1:0-589 GCA_017304505.1 Hyphomicrobiales bacterium
GCAAGACATCTGCGGTGCAGGCCGGGGCCGCCGGTTGCTGCTAATCTGCCCCCGGGGAAAACCGGAATCCCGGATCGGCATCGCTTCGCCAGCCCTGCGTCCGGACACGCAACCGTAGAAGCCCGCCATGCTCGACCAGCCCAATCAACATCCGACTCCGACGGCCGCCAAAGGCCCCGCGCTCGACTTCCAGCAGCACCTGAAGGCGCTGGAGGCCGCCGGCCTTCTGGTCCGCATCGACCGTCCGATCGACAAGGACACCGAGTTGCACCCGCTGGTGCGCTGGCAGTTCCAGGGCGGAGTCCCTGAGGAGAAGCGGCGCGCGTTCCTGTTCACCAACGTCATCGACGGCAGCGGCAAAAAATACGACATGCCGGTCGTTGTCGGCGCGCTGTCGGCGAACCCGGACATCTACGCCATCGGCATGGGCAAGTCCGTGGGCGACATCGGCAAGGCGTGGATCGACGCCGTCGCCCATCCGATTGCGCCGGTGCGCATCAACACGCCGGCGCCGTGCCAGGAGGTCGTCATCCAGGGCGACGATCTGAAGAAGCCCGACGGCGGGCTCAAGCTCCTGCCGGTGCCGATC
>JAFKKQ010000470.1:663-4955 GCA_017304505.1 Hyphomicrobiales bacterium
ACTCTCTGCGTCACCAAGGACCCGGAGAACGGCATTCAGAACATGGGCACCTACCGCGCCGGGCTCAAAGCCACCGATCGGCTCGGCGTGCGCATGGCGTCGCGCATCGGCGGCGCCGGCGGCTACCAGCACTGGCTTAAGCACCGCAAGCTGAAGACGCCGATGCCGATCGCCATCGTCAACGGCTGCGCGCCGGTCGTCACCTTCACCGGCCCGCAGAAGCTTGCCATCGACATGGACGAAATGGGCGTGGCCGGCGCGCTGGCGGGCGAGCCAATCCGCACGGTGAAATGCGTCACCGTCGATCTCGAGGTGCCGGCCGACGCCGAAATTGTCATCGAGGGGCTGATCGACCCCGAGCTGCTGGAGCCGGAGGGTCCGTTCGGCGAAAGCCACGGCTATATCGCGCTCGAAGACTTCAACATGTCGATGCAGGTGACCGCGATCACGCACAAGCGCAAGCCGGTGTTCGTCTCGATCATCAGCCAGGTGACGCCGAGCGAGTCGAGTGTCATCAAGAAGGTCGCCTACGAGCCGATGTTCCTGTCGCACCTGCGCGACCATCTCGGCATCAAGGGCATCCGCGGCGTGTCATTGCACGAGCCGCTCTCCAATGTGCGGCCGGTGATCTTCCTGATCTTTGCGCAAGGCACGCCGCGCACCGAGGTCTGGCGCGGTCTCAACGGCGCGTCGGACTTGCGCGCCGACTGCGGCAAGATCGTCGTCGCCGTGAGCGAGGACATCGATCCGACCAACACCGACGCGGTGTTCTGGTCGATGGCCTATCGCGCCAACCCCATCGAGGACGTGCATGTGGCGCCGCATCGCGCCGGCGGTCACGGCCCCAAGGCCGGCCGCCGCAGCAACGACTCGTCCATGCTGATCGACGCCACGCTCAAGCAGCCGTTCCCACCGTTGGCGCTGCCCACCCGCGAATATATGGAGCGGGCGCGCAAAATCTGGGACGAACTGGAGCTTCCGACGCTGTCACCGCAGCCGCCGTGGCACGGCTACACGCTCGGCGACTGGAATGACACCTGGGAGACCTACGCCAAGCGCGCCGTCACCGGCGGCTGGGAACAGAGCGGCCGGGAGACGTTCGCGCAAAAACGCGGCGGTATGACGCCGGAAACGCCGGTGCGCGACGTGGATAAAAATAAAGGCAAAAACGACGGCTGACGCCATCGCCTCGTTATTGCATCGCGGCATAGCCGAAATTCGCTTGAGGTTTCTGAAAATCGCTTGCGGTTCGCGGCCTCCCCGTGCCGCAACGCGGCCTGCACCGCGATCATCCGCCTCGAACGCCGCAGCATCGCTTCGGCCGTGGCGTTCCCCCGTGTTCAACTTGGCTTGATCGCAGACGGAATAGATTTCCGAGCCGGTTGTTGATTGGAATTAATCCAACTAGAGTTTGCACATCGAGGTTTTGACTTCGACTTTCCGGGGCGGCGCCGTCAGCGCAGCCGATGCAAACCCTGATGAGGGAGATGAAAGACATGGTGCGTCTCAATATTAACGGCAAAGACCACGACATCGACGTCGAGCCCGATACGCCGCTGCTCTGGGCCATCCGCGAGAACGTCGGCCTGACCGGCACCAAATATGGCTGTGGCATCGCACAGTGTGGCGCCTGCACCGTGCATGTCGATGGTGTCGCCACGCGCTCCTGCTCGTTCCCCGTGAGCGGCGCAGTCGGCACCAAGATCGTCACCATCGAGGGGTTGGCCGAGAACGGCGTGCTGCACAAGGTGCAGAAGGCGTGGCTTGAACACGACGTACCGCAATGCGGTTACTGCCAGTCGGGGCAGATCATGGCCGCAGTCGAACTGCTCAAGAACAAACCGAAGCCCACCGACGCCGACATCGACCGCGAGATCACGAATATCTGTCGCTGCGGCACCTTCCAACAGATTCGCGCGGCCATTCACGCCGCGGCGAACGCCTGAACGGGGAGGACGCAATGAACTTCGTTCCAAAAATGAATCGTCGCTCGTTCGTCATCGGTGCAGCCGCCGCGGGCGGCGGGCTTGCCCTGAACGTGCCGTTCGGCATGGACGCCGCGCAGGCGGAAACGGCGGCCGCCGAACAGGGCATCTGGGTTTCAGTCAAGCCCGACGACACGGTCGGCATCCGAATCGTGCGCGCCGAGATGGGTCAAGGCTCGCAGACCGGGCTCGCTCAGCTTATCGCTGAGGAACTGGATTGCGACTGGTCCAAGGTCGTCGCCGAATATCCTTCGCCGACCGAAAACCTGAAGCGCAAGCGGGCCTGGGGCAACTACAACTCAAGCGGCAGCCGCGCCATCCGCGAGTCGAATCAGTATGTGCGTGAAGGCGGAGCTGCAGCACGCATGATGCTGATCCAGGCTGCCGCCAACGAGTGGAAGGTGCCGGCGAGCGAGTGCAGCGCCGCCAACAGCATCATCACCCACGGCCCGTCGGGTCGCAAAGTCAGCTTCGGCAAGGTGGCGGACGCGGCGGCGAAGCTGCCCGTGCCCGAGAAGCCGAAGCTGAAGGACCCGAAGGACTGGAAGATCGCCGGCAAGCCGCTCAAGCGGCTCGACACCCCCGACAAGCTGACCGGCAAGCAGATGTATTCCATCGACACGAAAGTGCCGGGGATGCTCAACGCCGCGATCAAGGATTGCCCGGTGTTCGGCGGCAAGCTGAAGAGCTTCGACGCCGCCAAGGTCGAGAAAATGCCCGGCGTGAAGAAGGTCGTGAAGGTCGACGATAAGGCGGTCGCCGTCGTTGCCGACACGTGGTGGCACGCCAAGAAGGCGCTCGAAGCGCTGCCGATCGAATGGGACCTCGGCCCGAACGCCAAGGTGTCGTCGGAGTCGATTGCCAAGTGGCTTGAGGAAGGGCTGACCGCCGAGACCAAGCTCGTCGGCAACAAGGCGGGCGACGCGCAGTCCGCCATCGCCGGCGCGGCGAAGAAGGTCGAGGCGGTTTACGCCTGGCCCTACCAGAACCACGCCTGCATGGAGCCGATGAACGCCACCGTGCGCTACACGCCGGAGAAGTGCGAGGTCTGGACCAGCACGCAGAACGGCGAAGCCGCTTTGGCTGCGGCCATCGCTGCGTCAGGGCTGCCGGCGGAAAAACATGAGATCCACCGGATCCTGCTCGGCACCGGATTCGGACGGCGCACTCGCAACGAGTACGTCACCGAGGCGGTGCTGATCGCCAAGCAGATGCCGGGCACGCCGATCAAGCTGCTCAAGTCCCGCGAAGAGGACATGACCAACGGCGCATGCGCATCTCCGGCCAATCGATCCTGGCCTATGCCCGACCGGCCGCCATGAAGGACGGCCGCGATCTGGCGACGTTCCAGGGTCTCAATGCCGGCGGTCATGAGGGTGTGTTCGGTTACGAGATTCCCAATCTCCTGATCGACCACTCGATGCGCAATCCGCACATTCCGCCGTGGTTCTGGCGCGGCGTGAACAACAACCAGAATGCGCTCTATCTGGAATGCTTCATCGACGAAATGGCCCATGCCGCCGGACAGGACCCGCTCGCGTTCCGACGCAAGATGATGGCGAAGCATCCCAAGCATCTGGCCGTGCTCAACGCCGTGGCGGAACGGGTCGGTTGGGACAAGCCGGCGCCAAAAGGCATCTTCCGCGGTCTCGCCCAGCACATGGGATACGGAAGCTATGTCGCCGCCGCGGCGGAAATCTCGGTCTCCGACAACGGCAAGAAGGTCAAGATGCACCGCATCGTGGCCGCCACCGATCCGGGGCACGCGGTCAACCCGGCGCAGATCGAACGGCAGATCGCCGGCTCGTTCGTGTACGGCCTGTCCGCATTGTTCCACGGCGGTATCACGGTGAAGGACGGCGCCATCGTCGAGACCAACTTCGACACCTTCGGCTCGCTTCGCATGGCCGAGATGCCGCATGTCGAATGCATCGTTATGCCGAGTGGCGGTTTCTGGGGTGGCGTCGGCGAGCCGACGATCTTCGTCGCAGCACCCGCCGTGATGAACGCCTACTTCCGGGCAACCGGCAAACGCATCCGGACGTTCCCGCTGAAGAACCAGGACATCGAGACGGCGTGACCACAACGGAGCGGCGGCTTCCAAACGAAGCCGCCGCCAAAATCGTACCGTCGTTCCGGGATTCGAGCCCGCTCGCAACCCCAAACGACAGCCGGTATAGTGCGGGACAGAATTCGATATGCCCGAAGCCCGCATCCATCGCCGACATTTCCTGACATCGGCGGCCGCCGCAGCAGCGGCGGCCGCATTTCCCGCGCCGCTCCTGTCGCAGGGCGCAAGGCCGCCCG
>JAFKKQ010000470.1:4994-9295 GCA_017304505.1 Hyphomicrobiales bacterium
TGGTCGTCATCGGCGGAGGCTTCGGCGGCGCAAGCTGCGCGCGCGCGCTGCGCAAGGCCGATTCGAATCTTGCGGTCACGCTGATCGAGACCAATCCCATCTATACGGCGCCGCCGCAGAGCAACGCCGTGATTGCGGGCCTTGCGGAGCTGGCGCATCAGCAATTCGGTTACGACGGGCTCAAGCGGGCAGGCATCGCTGTCGCCCTTTCCGCCGCAACCTCTGTCGATCCGCACAAGCGCACGGTGACACTCGCAAACGGCACGACCCTCCATTACGAGCGGCTCGTGGTGTCGCCCGGAATCGATTTCCGCGCCGGCGCGATCCAGGGCTACGACCAGGCGGCGATGAAGATCATGCCGCCGGCCTTCAACAACGGCGACGAAATCTTGTTGTTGCGCCGCCAACTCGAAGCGATGGACGATGGCGGCACCGTGGTGATCGCCTCTCCGGTCAACCCGGCGCGGTGCCCACCCGCGCCTTATGAGCGCGCGAGCCTGATTGCGCATTATCTCAAAGCCAAAAAGCCGCGCTCCAAGGTGATCGTGATCGACGCCAAGGACAGCTTCACCATGCAGAAGCTGTTCGAAGCCGCGTGGAAAGAGCTTTATCCCGGTCTGATCGAATGGGTGTCGCTGTCGAACGGTGGCGCATTGGCGTCGGTCGACGCGGCCACCAAAACGCTCGCGACCGATTTCGACACGTATAAAGCCGCCGTTGCCAGCATCATCCCGCCGCAGAAAGCCGGCCGTGCCGCCGGGATCGCCGGGGTCGCCGACCGCACGGGCTGGTGCCCGGTCGATCCGGTGACATTCGCCTCGAAGCTGCAGCCCAATATCCACGTCATCGGCGATGCCGCCATCGCCGGCGCCATGCCGCGCTCGGCTTCGGCGGCGCATTCGCAGGCGAAGATTTGCGCCGCCGCCATTGCGGCCCAGCTTGCGGGCCGGAAGCCTGCGGCACCGACGCTGACCAGCTCGTGCTACAGCCTGATCGCGCCGGACTATGCCATCTCCCAGCGCGGCACCTACCGGCCGGACGGCGATCAATACGCCGAAGCCGATGGCGGGCCGGTTATCAGCGCGCAGGACGCACCGCGCGCCACACGCAAAGCCGAGGCGGTAGAAGCCGACACCTGGTACCGCACGATCACCGGCGAGGTGTTCGCATGAGGGCGCGCGCGGCCCTGGTCCTCGCGGCGACGGTGCTCTGCGGCAATCCGAGCGCGGCGCAGAGCGCGCTGGTGCCTTACACCATTGTCGGTGACGCCATTCCGCAGTCGCTGACCGGCGTGCCCGGCGACGCCGCCCGCGGCCGCACCATCGTGCTCAAACGCGAGAACACGTGCCTCCTCTGTCATTCCGGACCGTTCCCGGAGGAGCGGTTCCAGGGGAACCTTGCGCCCGACCTGCGCGGCGTGGGCTCGCGCTGGTCCGAAGGAGAACTTAGGTTGAGGCTTGTGGACGCCACGCGCCTCAACCCGGCCACCATCATGCCGCCGTTCTATCGGATCGAAGGGCTGAATCGCGTGGCGCAAAGCTTCCGCGACAAGCCGGCGCTGACCGCGCAGCAAATCGAAGATGTCGTGGCGTATCTGGAAACGCTGAAGGACAAATAGGATGAACCGGACATCCTTGGAATCGTCACAAGCCACCCGCCGCGGTTTTCTCGGCGCGGTCGGCGCTGCGCTGATCGTCCGCCCGGCAAGCGCCACGCCGGCCTCGATGGCCGTCGCCATTCGCCAGGTCGTCGGCGACGCCGAGCCGAAGCGGGGCAAGGTCAAGCTCAACCTGCCGCCGCTGGTCGAGAACGGCAACACCGTCGCGATGGGCGTTTCCGTCGACAGCCCGATGACGCCGCAGGATTACGTGAAGGCCATCCACGTTTTTGCCGACAAGAACCCGCTGCCGAACGTCATCAGCGTGCAGTTCGGCCCCCGTGCCGGCAAGGCCGACATCTCCACGCGTATGCGCCTTGCCGATACGCAAACCGTTGTCGCGATTTGCGAAATGTCGGACGGCTCGTTCTGGTCCGACAGCGTGGATGTCGTCATCACGTTCGGCGCCTGCCTGGAGGATTCGTGATGGCCGCCCGCACACTCATCAATGTTCCCAAGAAGGCCAAGCGCGGCGAGGTCATCACCATCAAGACGCTGATTTCGCATCCGATGGAGACGGGCTTCCGCCACAACACTGTCGGCTTGCCGCTGCCGCGCGACATCATCACGTCGTTTGTCTGCACCTACAACGGCGAGGAAATCTTTCGCGCGGCCCTGCACCCGGCCATCGCCGCCAATCCGTTCATCACCTTCCACACCGTGGCGACGGAGAGCGGCAGGATCGCGTTCCGATGGACCGGCGACAACGGTTTCGCAGCCGAAGCCTCGGCCGACATCGCAGTCGGATGAACGTGGCTGTGCTCCGTTCGATGCTATGGATTGCACTCGTGGTGGCAGGCCCATTTGCGGCCGCCCTGCCCGCTCTCGGAGCCGAGATTCCACCCGACCAGCGGCGCTCCGGCTATGCCGACATGAGCCCCGACAACAAGGCCATGCAGGACGATGACACCAGCAACCCTGGCATGCTGGCGGTGCTGGACGGCGAGGCACTGTGGGGCACAAAAGCCGGCACCGCGAACCGCTCCTGCGCCGATTGCCACGGCGACGCCAAAACAAGCATGAAAGGCGTCGCCGCGCGTTATCCGGTGTTCAATGCGGCACGCGGGCAACCAGTCGATCTCAGCCAGCGCATCAACATCTGCCGATCGCAGCACCAGCAGGCCAAGCCCTTCGCTCATGAAAGCAAGGACATGCTTGCGCTGTCGGCCTACGTCGCCATGCAGTCGCGCGGCGACCCGATCGCGCCGCCCGATGACCAACGACTCAAGCCTTTCATCGAAAAAGGGCACGCGCTTTTCATGCAGCGCATGGGTCAACTCAACCTGTCGTGCAGCCAGTGTCATAATGACAACTGGGGCAAGAACATCGCCGGCAATATCATGCCGCAGGCTCATCCGACCGGTTATCCGATCTATCGGCTGGAGTGGCAGGGCATGGGATCGTTGCAACGACGGCTGCGCAATTGCATGATCGGGGTGCGCGCGGAACCTTATGCATACGGCGCGCCGGAGTATGTGGAAATGGAGCTTTACTTGATGCAGCGTGCGCGTGGCATGACGATTGAAACCCCGGCGGTGCGACCATGAGCGGCGCAACCACGAGCGGCGGAACGGCAAACAAGCTTCGGGGCTATGTCTCGCTCGCGGGCGACCTGCGCTCCGGCAAGACCACGCCGCGTGCCTATCTCGATGAAACACTGAAACGCATTGCCGCGCTCGATCCGGGCATCGGCGCCTTCGTCACGCTCAACAAGGACGGCGCCATCAAGGCCGCCGACGCCTCAACCGCACGCTGGAAGGCCGGCAAGCCGCTGTCGCCGGTGGACGGCATGCCGGTTGCCGTCAAGGACATCATCGAAACCGCCGACATGCCGACCGGGCAAGGCTCGCCGATGTGGGACGGGACGGCAACACGCCGTGACGCAGCGAGTGTCCATGCCTTGCGGGAAGCCGGTGCTGTGATCATCGGCAAGACCACCACCACCGAGTTCGCCGCCACCCACCCGTATCACAAGACGCAGAACCCGCACGATCCCAAGCGCACGCCGGGCGGCTCGTCGAGCGGTTCGGCGGCCGCGGTCGGCGCCGGCATGGTGCCGATCGGCTTGGGCACCCAGGTCGTCGGCTCCATCCTGCGGCCGGCCAGCTTCTGCGGCGCGGTCGGGTTCAAGCCGAGTTTCGGCGCGATCAACCGCAGCGGCTCTTACGATCACTTGAGCCAGAGCGCTCACGGCGGCATTGCGGCGACACTGGCCGACATCTGGGCGGCGCTCCGCGCCATCGCCGACCGTGCCGGCGGCGATCCGGGATATGTCGGGCTTTCGGGTGACGTGGACTTCGGAAAGCGTGCCAGGCCCGCGCGATTCGCCGTGCTCGAAACCGGCGGCTGGACTGCGACCAGTGACAGCGCGCGCAAGGCGTTCGACGCGGCGAGGGAAAAGCTCGCCAAAGCCGGCATCGAACTGAAAGGCCGTCGTGACGACGCCGACATCGAGGCTGCCGAGCGCGCGATGGCCGATGCCCAGCCGCTGTCGCTCGCCATCAACGCCTGGGAGGGCCGCTGGCCGCTCAACACCTACGCCGATCTCGACAAGACAAAACTGAGCGAGGGCTCGCTGGGGCGTCTCAAGCAATCCGAAACGATGACGCAGAAGGACTTTGCCGGGCTTCTCACGCAGCGCAAG
>JAFKKQ010000471.1 GCA_017304505.1 Hyphomicrobiales bacterium
TTCGTCGCCGCGCAGATGCTTGACGGAGGGGACGACGGCCGCGATCGGGTCGCGGGCGAAGCGCATGATGACGAAGCCGATGACCGCGTTCCAGAAACCGACCGCCGTCCAGGGCAGGATCAGCGCGAACAGGAAAAGCAAAAGCGCGTCGGTTGCGCCGAAGCCGCCGGCCGACAGGGCGCGGGCGGCGAGGGCGAGAAGCCCGGCAATGGTGAACGTCACCAGCACCGCGAACAGAACGCGGCGTTGGGTCACGCTCCGGTCGAAGTGATCCTCGAACAAAAAATTTCCCCGGCAGACGAAGGCGCTTCCCTATGCTCCGGCGCCGTGCAGGATATAACGGCCCGTAGGGCTTAAAGTCCAACGGCAAGGAGCGGGTGTGGCGGGCGACGAGTTGGCGGAGGCGCTTTGGTACGTTGGGCCGGGCCGGGCCGAAATCCGCCCCGAGCGGCTGAAGCCGCTTGCCGACGGCAAGGTGCGGGTGCGCGCGCTTTATAGCGCCGTCAGCCGGGGGACCGAGGCGCTGATCGCGGCCGGCCGGGTGCCCGCCAGCGAGTATCAGCGCATGCGCGCGCCGTTCATGGGCGGCAGCTTTCCGTTTCCCGTCAAGTACGGCTATTCGGCAATCGGCGTGGTCGAGGCTGGTCCGCCGACCCTGATCGGCCGCAACGTCTTTACGTTGCATCCCCATCAGACGCTGTTCGACCTGCCGGCGGAGGCCGCGCTTCCCATCCCAGCGGAGATCCCGCTGCCGCGCGCGGTGCTGGCCGCCAACATGGAAACCGCGCTCAATGCCACGTGGGACGCAGCGCCCGGACCGTCCGGCCGGGTCGCGGTGGTGGGCGCCGGCGTGGTTGGCGCGCTGGTCGGGTTTCTTTGCGCCCGGATCGAGGGCGTCCAGGTGACGCTGGTCGATACCGATCCCTCACGCGAGGTGATCGCCTGGGCGTTCGGTCTGGACTTTGCCCGGCCCGACGATGCACCCACCAATTGCGATTTTGTCTTCCACACCAGCGCGACCGCGGCCGGGCTTGCAACGGCATTCAATATCGCCGACGACGAGGGGACCATCGTGGAGTTGAGTTGGTACGGCTCGGGCAACGTTTCCGTGCCGCTGGGCGGTGCGTTCCACAGCCGCCGGCTCAAGATCCTATCGAGCCAGGTGGGCAAGGTCGCGCCGTCGCACCGCGCCGCCTTCACCCATCGCGAGCGGCTCGAGGCGGCGATCAAGCTCACCGCCCATCCGCATCTCGACGCGCTGCTGGCGCCCGCGATTGCGTTCCATGATCTGCCGGAACGGCTTGGCGATATCCTTAAACCCGGCAGCGGCGTACTGTGCCAGCTTGTCAGCTATTCGTGAGGGGGATCTGTTGTTCACCGTTGAGGTCCGCGATCACATCATGATCGCTCATTCGTTTCGTGGTTCCGTGTTCGGCCCGGCGCAGGCGCTGCACGGCGCGACCTTCGTGGTCGATGCCGCGTTCCAGTCCGATGCGCTCGACGCCAATGGCATCGTGGTCGATATCGGCCGTGCGCACGAGGCGCTCAAGGCCGTGCTCGGCCCGCTGAACTATCGGAACCTCGACGAGGTGCCGGCGTTCAAGGGCGTCAACACCACGACCGAATTCCTCACCAGGCACATCTTCGATCATCTGGCGCAGGCCGCGCGCGGGGGCGGGCTCGGCCGCGACGGACGCGAGCTGAAAGCCATCCGCGTGACGATCTCGGAGTCCCATGTGGCGCGGGCCTCCTACGAGGCGCCGTTGTGGTGAAACGCGTCGCGTTCGCGGTGCCGGGCGATCTGGCGACGCCGACCGGCGGCTATGCCTACGACCGCCGCATGATCGCGGAATTGCAGGCGCTCGGCTGGCAGGTCGACGTCATCAACCTTGGCGATGGATTTCCGCGCCCGGATGCCGCGACGAAAGCCGCGGCGCGCGATGTGCTGCTCGGCGTCGAGGCGGCCGTGCCGGTCATCGTCGACGGACTGGCGCTTGGCGTTTTGCCCGAAGCCGCGAACGATCTTCGCGAGCGCAATCCGCTGATCGCCCTGGTGCATCACCCGCTGGCGCTGGAAACAGGGCTGTCACCCGAGGAAGCGCAGGCTTTGCAGAAAAGCGAGGTCGATGCGCTCGCAGCCGCGCGGTCAGTCATTGTGACCAGCCCTTCCACGGCGCAGCTTCTTCTCGACGGTTACGACGTGCCGGGCGAACTGATCACCGTCGTGCTGCCGGGAACGGATCGCGGCGAAGCCGCCAAGGGCAGCAGCGACGGCATCGTGCGTTTGCTTTCAGTCGGCGCGGTGGTGCCGCGCAAGGGGTTCGACGTCTTGATCGCGGCGCTTGCAACTATCGCCGACTTGCCCTGGCGCCTGACCATCGCCGGCGACCGCACCCGCGATGCCGCGGCGACCGCACAGCTTGACGACGACATCATGAGCAACCGGCTCGCGGGCAAGGTCGATCTACTTGGCGCGCTGCCGTCCGAGCGTTTGATGGCGCTCTACAGTGCGGCCGACGTGTTCGTGCTGGCGTCGCGCTTCGAGGGCTATGGCATGGCCTATGCGGAGGCGCTGGCGCATGGCGTGCCGGTGATCGGCACCACCGCGGGTGCGATTCCCGACACGGTGCCGCCGAATGCCGGCGTCCTGGTGGAGCCCAACGACGTCAAGGCGCTCGCGCGCGCATTGCGCATGCTGATCGAAAACCCGGACGAGCGGCGCTGGCTCGCTTCGGGCGCGCGGGAGGCGGGCGAGCAACTGCCGGGCTGGGCGGCACAAGCACGGCTCGTGGCCGGCGCGATCGAGGCATCAATATGAGCTTCAGCGCCGCATGGCTGACGTTGCGCGAGCCGTATGATTTGCGCGCGCGCAATTCCGACGTGATGGATGCCTTGCTTGCCGCGTTCGACGGCCGTTCGTCGGTGGCGGTTGCAGACCTGGCTTGCGGCACCGGCTCGACCTTGCGCGCGCTGGCGCCGCGTCTCCCGGCGCGGCAAAGCTGGCGGCTGTTCGACAACGATTTGAGTCTGCTGGCGCGCGCGCCGCAATCCTCGCCGCCGGACCTCAACGTGACCACCGTGCCGGTCGATCTCAACCGCGATCTCGAAGCCGCGCTCGATGGTCCCGTCGATCTGGTGACGACCTCGGCGCTGCTCGATCTCGTGTCCGAGGCGTGGCTTGAGCGGCTTGCGGTGGAGGCCGCGGTGCGGCGCCTGCCGGTCTATGCCGCGTTGAGCTACGACGGCCGGATCGAGATGACGCCGGCCGATGCCGCCGACGGGGCGATGGTTGCCGCGATGAACGCGCATCAGCGCACCGACAAGGGTTTCGGCCGGGCGCTGGGCCCCGCCGCGGCGAAAGCGGCGGTCGAGCGGTTTGAGCGCGTCGGTTATTCGGTGGTGCAGGGCTCGTCCGACTGGACGTTTGCGCCGGACGACCGCGAGATTCAGAACGAGATTTTGTCGGGCTGGGCCGCTGCGGTGCGCGAGATCGGGACCGTTCCGCTGGCGGACGTGATCGAATGGCTGACGCGCCGCCGTGACCTCGTTGCCGCCGGCCGTTCGTCCATTCGTGTCGGTCACATCGACTTCTTTGCGGCACCGGCCGCGACGCGCTGAGCCGACAGGTCGCAATCGAACAGCACCTCGTCGTCGAGCCGATGAACGTGCATCGGCACACGCATGGCCTGGTCGGCGCGCGCGATCGGCGGCAGCGAGAGTCCGACCCGGCCCGAGCCGAGGATGACCGGCGCCACCACCACATGCAGGCGGTCGAGGCAGTTCGCGGCGAGGAATCGCGACACTGTGTCGGCACCGCCTTCGATCAGCACGCGGCGAAAGCCGCGTTCGGCCAGCGCGTCAAGGATATCGGCCGGCGCGATCTGCCCGCCGGTGCCGGGCAGGGCGACCACCTCGATGTCCGCTGGCAGCACTGGCCTCGCGCCTGGGCCGGTCACGATCAGGCGGCGGACACCGTCGGCCGCAAGCACTCGCGCGCCGGCCGGGAGCCGTCCGCGCGCATCGATCACGACCCGCGCCGGCTGCGGCCCGGCCACGCGCCTCACCGTAAGTTGCGGATCGTCGGCCAGTGCCGTGCCCACACCAACCAGAACCGCATCCACCAAGGCCCGCAGCCGATGCAAGTGGGCAAGTCCGGCGGGGCCATTGATGTAGTGGGAGTGGCCGGATTCCGGGGCAACACGGCCATCGGGCGACTGGCCGAGTTGTCCAACGGCGACCAGACCGCCGGTGGGACTTGAACGAAGTGGGCCGAATACGATTTCCCACGGC
>JAFKKQ010000472.1 GCA_017304505.1 Hyphomicrobiales bacterium
GACGGGTCGACTGTCGAGCACAGTTATTATCCGGGCGAGACACGGCACGAAACCTATGGTCCGGGCCAGTTCAAGGTCCACGACCTCGAAAACCTGGGCGACCGCGAGATGATCTTCAACACCATCGAGTTCCTCGACAGCGCCAACGCGCCGCTGCCGGTTCCCGATCGTATCCGGATGACCCAACCCTGAGCCGGGCTTAAGACCAGATTTGCAGGGCGGACTCACAGGCCGGACTCACGGCCCAACCAACGCAACCTGTCAGGTGGCTGTGGGCACGATCCCGGTTGGCTGCCGAGACAATGTCCATGCGGCCCCTCGCCGCCGCGAACGGACTAGCCAAGTTGCCGTCCGTCCTGCACACTGACGCCAACAATCCCGCGGGGAACACGGGGAACGGTTTCAAGCGGCGTGGGGGGTCCGACCAGTCTTGTCTTTCGAACTGCTCATCAACGCGCTCATCGCCGGCGTGCTGCTCGGCGGATTTTACGCTGCGGTGACGGTCGGCGTGTCGATCTCGTTCGGCATCCTCGACATCGTCAACATCGCCCACCCGGCCTTCATCATCCTGGGTTCCTACATCGCCTATATCGTCAATCAGACGCTGGGGATCGATCCGATCCTGACGGCGATCCTCGCGCTGCCCGCGTTCTATCTGCTCGGCTCGATGATCTATCAGGTCTATTACGCCTCGTTCGAGAAGCGAGGGCAGGATTCGCTGCGCGGCCTCGCATTCTTCTTTGGCCTGTTGTTCGTCACGGAAGTCATGCTGATCCTCGTATTCGGCGTCGATTACCGCTATGTGCAGGCCGCCTACATCGACAAGACGTGGCACTTCGGCTTCGCCGACATCCCCTTCCGCATGCTGGTCCCGTGCGTCATCTCGCTGTTGATGCTCGGCCTGCTGCAGCTTTATCTGTCGCGCACATTCACCGGACGCGCGATCATGGCGGTGTCGCAGGACCAGCTTGCGCTGCGGCTGATGTCGGCCGATCCCGCCCGCATCAAGCGCATCGCCTTTTCCATCTCGATCGCAACCGCGGCCATCGCCGGCGCGTTCCTGATCGTGATCCAGCCGGTCGAGCCTTCGGTCGGCCGCGAATATATCGGCCGGGTGTTCGCCATCTGCGTGCTTGGCGGCCTGCAGAGCCTTCCGGGCACGGTCATCGCCGCCATGCTGCTCGGCATCCTTGAGAGCGTCACCGCGACCTTCTATGGCCCGTCATGGGCGCCGGCGGTGTCCTTTGGCGTTCTGCTGCTGACGCTGGCCTTCCGGCCGGCCGGATTGTTGGGACGATAGGATCGGGGCCGCGCCGTGCGTTCATTGGTTTTCTACATCGTCAGCATCCTGGTCGGCGCCGCGTTGTTCGGCTTCGCGCGGTGGCTCGGCAACGACTACCTGTTCTTTGCCGGCTACACGGTGCTGCAATTCATCGTGCTGGCGACAGCGTGGAACATTCTCGGTGGCTATTGCGGCTACGTGAACTTCGGATCGGCGGCGTTTTTCGCCGCCGGCGCCTACTCGTCCGTGGCCCTGCACAAGCTCGCCGCCGGCATCGACCGCTACGTCCCCGAGTCGCTGGCCGGGCTGGCGCACACGATCCTCCCGCTGCCCATTCCCGTGCTGATCGTGATCGGTGGGATCGTCGCTGGCCTGATCGGACTCGGCACCGGTTATCTGACGTTGCGGCTGCGCGGCGCGTTCTTCGCCATTGCTACGCTGGCGCTGGCGGTGGTGCTGCAAACCCTCATCGTCAACTGGGATTTCGTCGGCGGCTCGCGCGGCGCCTATATCATCCGGCCGAGCGAAGTTCCGATCATCGGCAGCTACATCCAGTATCTGTTCCTGATCATGCTGGTGCTGTCGATCCTCGCCATCATCGCCGCCCGTGCGATCGAGCAATCGCGACTCGGCTATGGCTTTGCAACCATCCGTGACGACGAGACCGCGGCGGAAGCCTGCGGCGTGCCGACACTGCGGCTGAAGCTGATCGCAACCACCCTGTCCGGCGCGCTGATGGGGATGGCCGGTGCGCCGTTCCCCTACTACATCGGCTACCTCGAGCCGGGCTCGGCGTTCGGCCTCGCCTATACGGTCAACTCCATTGCCATGCCGATGATCGGGGGCACCACAAGCTGGGTCGGACCGCTGGTCGGCGCGCTGCTGCTCGGCACGCTGCAACAGATCGCGACCGTCACGATCTCCTCGGCCGTGAACCTGCTGATCGTCGGCCTGCTGCTGGTGGGCTTCGTCATCGTCGCGCCCAAGGGCATCGTCGGACTGGTGCAGGACTTCATGCGCGAGCGCGGGCCGGAGGGCAGCGAGCCCACATGGCGCACACGCCTTGCCACCTTCGCCAACATGCGTCCGGGAGCGCGCTGATGACCGGACCGCTGCTCCAGATCGAGAACGTCGGCAAACGATTCGGCGGCTTCGTCGCACTCGACGGCATCAACCTGACCGTCGCGCACGGCGAGCGCGTCGGCCTGATCGGCCCGAACGGCTCGGGCAAATCGACGCTGGTCAATTGCATGTGCGGCACGCTGCAGAACGAAACCGGCCGGGTGATGTTCGACGGCCGCCTCATGAACGGGATGTCGGCGCACCAGCGCGCGCGCCGCGGCATGGCCCGCAGCTTCCAACTGCCGCGGCCGTTCGTAACGCTCTCGGTTGCGGAGAACCTTCGCATCCCCCTGCTCTATGCGGCGCACGCGCGGCGCGGCCACCATCTGACGCATGAGGAAATCGAAAACCGCTGCCACGAGCTGGCCGGCCTGGTCGGGCTCGCCGCCAAGGCCAACAGGCTGCCGCGCGATCTGACCCAGGTCGAAATGCGCAAGCTGGAGCTGGCTCGCGCGGTGGCCGTCGATCCGAAGCTGCTGATCGCCGACGAAGCGATGGCCGGATTGTCCCAATCGGAGGTCGACGAGATCGTCGCCCTGCTGATCACAATGAACGAGCGCGGCGTCACCATCATCATGATCGAGCACATCATGCGGGCGGTGATGGCGTTCTCGCAGCGGCTGGTCGTGCTCGTCACCGGCAAGAAGATCGCCGACGGACCGCCGCAGGAGGTGGTCAGCCACCCCGAGGTCATCGGAGCCTACCTTGGCCAGTAGCATCACCATCGAGAAGGTCGACGCCGCCTACGGCGCGGTGCGCGTGCTCGAACAGGTCACGGTTGAGGCCAGGCCTGGCGAGACCGTGGTGCTGCTCGGCACCAACGGCAACGGCAAAAGCACGCTCATGAAGTGCATCATGGGCATCGTGCGGCCGCGCTCCGGCCGCATCATGGCGGCGATCGACGGCGTGCAGCACGATCTCACCAGCCTGACCACCGAGCAGATCGTCGACCTCGGCATCGCGCTGGTGCCGGAGGGACGGCGGCTGTTTCCGATGCTGACTGTCGAGGAGAACCTTGCGCTCGGCGCGTTCCGCCCGACGGCACGGGCGCAGATCAAGCAGAATTTCGAAGCCTGCTACGAAACCTTCCCACGGCTCGCCGAGCGGCGCGGCCAGCTTGCCGGCTCGATGTCGGGCGGCGAGCAGCAGATGCTGGCGCTGGGCCGCGCGTTGATGCTGGCGCCGAAGATCCTGCTGGTGGACGAGCCCTCGGTCGGACTTGCGCCGATCCTGGTGAGCCGCACCATCGACACGATCAAGCAGTTGAAGGACCGCCTGAAACTGACGGTGTTGATGGCGGAGCAAAACTTCAACCAGGCCATCCGCATCGCCGACCGTGGCTACGTCATCGTCCACGGCAAGATCGCGTTCCAGGGCAATTCCGCGGACGAACTCAACAACAACGACCTGATCCGAAAGTTTTATCTCGGGCTTTAAACAAGCGGACGCGACACGGGTAAAAAGAAACGCCGCGCAAGCTTTGGCCTGCGCGGCGTCGGTTTTACAGGCGATAACCTACAGCGAACTTGACTACTGTCTCGCCTTCGCGAACGGGTAGATCAGGTTCCCGGTCTTCAGGTTCGGCGGGTCCAGCACGGTCTGGTAGCTCATGCCGCGCCAGGTCTCGAGTCCCGCGCCCGGCTTGATGTCGTGATACTGCACCTGCAGCATGCCGGACTTTTCCCACTCACCGTTCGCGCCGAACTTGATGTCGCCGTGAATGGTCTTGAACGTGGTCTTGTGGATGTACGCCGCAAGCACGTCATCCTTGAGGCTCTTGGTGCCCTTGATCGCCTGCTCGAGCACCTGCGCGTAGGCATAGCCCCAGCCGCCGAGATAGTAGCCCAGCGGATCGACGCCCGCCGCGGAAGCCCT
>JAFKKQ010000473.1 GCA_017304505.1 Hyphomicrobiales bacterium
GCGACAACACATGTTGCGTGCCGGGAAACTCGTCCATCAGCGCACGCCGGGCGTCGATATCCCACAGCGTCTTAATGCGCGGGAACGCGGTCAGAACGGGGTGCCCCGGAATCAGGTCGCCCAGGCGATCCAGATACGCCTTGGGCATGAAATGGTTGAAGATATCGATCATCGTACCGCGCTGGCCGGCCTCCGCGAGGAGCAGCGGCAAGCTTGGCAGGCGGCAACCCCGGATGTCCAGACCACGTGTTCAGGCCGCGGCCGGTGGTGCGCCCGTAGCACGTCGGCGGCGGAGCCGTTGGCCCGGCTACACGCCGAGATGGCGATGCAGCAGGTCGGGCTGTTCGCGGATCGCGTCTGCGGTCAGCGATTCGACGATATGACCGTTGTTGATGATGTAGACACGGTCGGCGAGACTCATGGCCGCGGAGATATTCTGCTCCACCACCACGATGGTCTGGCCCGCTTCCGCCAGCTTGCGACAGGTGGCCAGAAGATCGCGCACGATGATCGGCGCCAGCCCCTCGAACGGCTCGTCCAACAACACGATCTTGGGCTCGCGCACCAGCGCGCGCGCAATCGCCAGCATCTGCTGCTCACCGCCCGACAGGTCGGTGCCGCGGCTCCCGCGACGCTCCTTCAGGCGCGGGAACATTTCGTAGACGCGGTCGAGCGGCCAACGCTTCGGCGCCGTCAGTCCGGCAAGGATGAGATTTTCCTCGACATTGAGGCTGCCGAAAATGCGCCGGTCTTCATGGACGAGCTGCATCCCGGCCTGCGCGATTGCGTAGCTTTTCTTGCCAGCGATATCGACGCCGTCGAACTTTATGGTGCCGGCGCGCGGCGTTACCACGCCCATCAGGCTTTTCAACGTCGTACTTTTGCCCGCGCCGTTGCGGCCGAGCAGCGCCACCACCTCGTTTCGTTCGACGCGCATCGACACGTCGAACAGGATGTGGGAATCGCCGTAGTAAGAGTTCAGTCCGCTGACCTCGAGCAGGCTCATTGTCCGTGCACTCCGCCGAGGTAGGCTTCCTGCACCGCCGCACTGCCTTTGATCTCTTTCGGCGTGCCGTCCGCCAGAATCCGCCCCTCTTGCAGCACCGTCACGCGCTCGACCAGCTCGAACAGCGAATCCATGTCGTGGTCGATGATAATCATGGTCCGGCCCTGGCTGATAGACTTGAGCAAGCTCACCGTTTCGACGCGCTCGCGCGGACTCATTCCGGCAAGCGGTTCGTCGAGCAGCAGCAGGCTCGGCGATGTCGCAAGAGCAAGGCCAATCTCGAGTCGCCGCTTCTCGCCATAGGCTAGCGCGGAAACCGGCGTATCGGCGCGGCCAGTAAGACCGATCATTTCCAACGTGCGGCCAACCTGTTCGCTCAGCCCAGGTATGGCCGCCGTCCGACGAAACAGGTCGAGCCGGAACTTGCCGCGCAGCTCCGCGAGGGCCGCGATGGTCAGATTCTCGCGCACGGTCAGCCGCGTAAAAAGCTGGTTGACCTGATAGCTCTTGGTCAGACCGAGCTGGGCCACGTCGGTAACGCTCATGCCGGTGATATCATGTCCCTCGAACACGATCTTGCCGGACGTCGGCGGCACCTCGCAGGTCAGCATCTTGAAGAATGTCGATTTGCCCGCGCCGTTTGGCCCGATGATGCCGCGCAACTCGCCGTGATTGACGGTGAAGTCGATGTCGCTGTTGGCGGCAAGACCGCCATACCGCTTGGTCAAGCCGGTCGCCTCCAGGATGGGGCCGGACTTGCGATCGATCGGACGATGAAGCGCCGGCATAACCACGCCCGAAGACTTGTCCGCCGGTGCAGCCGGCGGCGCAACCTCCTGCCCGCCTCCCGCGGCGGAGCCGGGAGCGGGCTTATCGTCCGATTCCGTGGCGGTGCTTTTGCCCGCCAGATAGACGTAGAGATCGACGATGCCACCGATGATGCCGCGGCGCAGGAAGCAGACCAGCAGCACGAACACCACACCGAGCACCAGCTTCCAGGCGGCGCCGAGCCCGAGCGCGGCCTGAAGGAAATCCTGCAGGAACAGCCAGACCGCCGCGCCGAGCAGCGGGCCGAACAGCGTCCCGGTGCCTCCAATCGCCGCCTGCATCACCAGTTGCCCCGACGTGTCGAAGGTGAAGGCATCGGGGGGCATGAAAGCCTGCAACACGCCGAGCAGGCCGCCGGCAAAACCGGCGTAGGCCGCGGCAATCACGAACGCCGTGAGCTTGTAGCTGTGGATGTTGTGGCCGACGGCCGCGGCGCGCAACGGATTGTCGCGGATCGCGCTCAGGACGGCCCCGACCGGCGAGCGAACGATGCGCAGGGCCAGCACAATGCCGATAAAATAGCAGAATGCGAGGAAGATATAGAGCGACCAGCCGGTGGTGAAATGAAAGGTGGTGAAACCAAGATAGAGACTCGGCGTTGGAACGCCTGGCAATCCGTTCTCGCCGCCGGTCCAATCCGCCAGCGGATTGAATTCGACAAAGTAAAACACCTCCGCGATCGCGACGGTAATCATCGCGAAATAGATGCCGGTGCGCCGCAGCGCGATCAGCCCGACCAGATAGCCGACCACGGCCGCCGCGATCATACCGATAATCAAGGCGGTCACGACATGCGGAAAACCTGCGCGCGTGAGCAGATAGGCGGCGACAAAACCACCGGTGCCGTAGAATGCCGATTGTCCGAACGACAGCAGGCCCGTGTATCCGAATAGGATATCGAAGCCGATGCCGAACAGGCCCCACACCAGGATGCGATTGACCGTGTTGGGCGCAAAGCCGAAATACGGCAACACGAATGGCGCGGCGATCAAACCGATCGCGGTCAGCGTTTCGACCAGGAATGGGCGTTGCTTGAGCATCAGGGGACCGCGCTTATCCGCGGCTCTGCGCGCCGAGCAAACCGTGCGGCCGCAGCAGCAGAACCAGCGTCATCGCCGCGAACAGCATGACGTAGGCATATCCCGGGTTGATCATCGACGTGATGCTGATGATTTCGCCGGCGATCAGGCCGCCGAGGATCGCGCCGGGAAACGATCCGACACCGCCGATGACGACAACGACGAATGTCTGCACCAGGATCGCCTCGCCCATGTCCGGTGTGAGCGACACCACCGGCGCATTGACGATGCCGGCGAAGCCCGCCGCCATCGCGCCGATGCCGAACACGATCATGAACACGCGGTAGACGTTGATGCCGAGTGATCCCACCATCACGGAATCCTCGATGCCGGCGCGCACGATCATGCCAATGCGGGTGCGATAGAGCACGAGGAAAAGCGCCAGCAACGCCACCGCAATGATTCCGACCAGGGCCAACCGATAAGTCGGGTAGAACATGAACCCGAGCGACGTGATGCCGGTGAATATCTTCGGCGCTGGCACCGTCAGCGACAGGCTGCCGAAGAAAAAGCGAACGATTTCGACAAGGCAGATACCGATGCCGAACGTAACCAGGAGCTGATCCTCGTCGGGTCTGCCATAGAAGTGCCGGATGATGACCCGTTCCATCACCACGCCGGCCACCATCACGAACAGCGATCCGGCAATGACCGCGAGGACGAACGATTCGGTGTACGTGTAGGCAACGTAGCCGGCATACCCGCCGAGCATGAACATGGCGCCGTGCGCGAGATTGAGAACGCCGAGCGTGCCATAGATGATCGTCAGGCCCGACGAAATCAGCGCAAGCAGGGCGCCGAGCACCAGCCCGTTGAACATCTGCGAAACGAAGTTCGCCCAGTTAATCACTTCGACCCCCGCGCAAAGATGGCACGCATGACAACGTCTGCGTGCCGCGCCCGCAATGCCACATGCATCGGACGGCGATGCACCATATCATCGTGGAATCCGCGCCGGCATGCGATACGACATTGGTATCGCATGCCGGCGGCCGTCGATCGCGTGAGCTCAGGTGTAATCGCCGAGCTTGCAGCCGAATGCGTCGGGCTTCTGCATCAGTCCGGCGCCGGGCACGATTTCGACCACGTCGTAGTAGTCTTCTTTGTTCTTCATGTCTTGCTTGGCCTTGCCCTTCACGATGATCACCGGGCGGACACACTGGTGATCTTCGGGACGATAGTGCACGTCGCCGACCAGAGACGGAATCGTCTCGCCCTTTTCGTAGGTCTTGATGATATCCGGCGGATAGAAGCTGCCAGCCTCCTCCACCATGCGGGCCCAGTGAACGAAGCTCATGTAGCCGTTCTCGGCGCCCCACTCCGGCTTGTAGCCGTACTTCTTGCT
>JAFKKQ010000474.1 GCA_017304505.1 Hyphomicrobiales bacterium
GCGGCCCTTCGGGTGCGGCCCGATCGCCTCCGGTCAACGACAGCCATCGAGGTCGCGATGGTCGCGGCCCGAGAAACGAAAGAGGACACGAACATGGCTACCATCGGCAACTTCACCGTGAACGGCAACGGCTTCGTGGGCACCGTCAAAACCCTCGCCCTCGGCACCGTGAAGGCCAAGATCGTCCCGGCCGAGCGGACCTCGGACAAGGCTCCAGATTACCGGATCTTCGCGGGCACCAACATCGAGTTCGGTGCTGTGTGGAAGAAGAAGTCCCAGGACACGGGCCGCGAGTACCACTCGGTCAAGCTCGACGACCCGAGCTTCCCGGCTCCGATTTACGCCACGCTGGTCGAGGTTGAAGGCGAAGAAGGCTATTCGCTCATTTGGTCTCGCCCGAGCCGCGACTGAGATGTCGCGCAAGAAGGCCCCGCCGAGCTGCGGGGCCTTCCTCCGTGAGCGGAAAGGAGAATGATCATGTGCAAGGTTTTGAATGCGCGGAAGGTCGGCAAGCGTACGAGCGCGACGCAGGTCTACATCGGCCGCCCCAGCAAATGGGGCAATCTTAGGTTACGCGGTATGAGGTGTCCTTTATCGCGTTCGATTCCAGCGCCGTGGCCAGGTTAGCGCGTCAGACGTCCGGGTCAAGCGTTCCCGCAGCGCAGCGAGGACAACGCTTGACGCGGCGGCGGCCCAACAAGCTCGTCAATGGAGTGCAGGCAAAGTCCTGCACTCCTGCCACGCGGCGAGCGGGGGGAGCGCGAGGGGGAACACCCTCGCACCCAATAAATAGACTCGCGCCGAAGGCGCTCCGCTTTCTGTCATCTGTCCTTTGCTATGGTCGCGTATCCATCTGCGCGGGCCCAACGCCTTCCGCGCCTTCGGTTATCCTGCATTCGGGGGACAGGATGGTCTCCATCGTTCGTGCGGTCGAAGGCGTCGAGGGCATTCCGGCCGGTTTTCCGATCCTCCTCGACCGGGACATGGCGATCGTCGAGTCGGCCTTCCGCTACCTCTTGGATCTCGCGGTTGTCCCTGGCCGATCGCATGCCGCCGATACGCTACGGACATACGCCGAACATCTGTACGATTGGTTCGACACGCTAGAGCAGAGCCTCCTCGACTGGCGTATGGCGAACGAGGGGACGATTGCCGCCTACCGGAACAGAATGTTTTCGGCTCCGAGCCCGCATACTGGCAGACCCTATGCCCGATCGACCATCAACGATCGTGTCCGAACGATCTGCCGTTTCTACGTCTGGGCGCACCGCCATCGGTTGGTCGCCGAACTACCCTTCGGCTATGTCGATGTGTCGGTACGGTCGTCTCGTCCCCGCGGCATGCTGGCGCATTTGGATCGACGGCCGGCGATCGTATCCGCCAACGTGCTGACGATCGCGGAGGCTGAAGCGCTGCCACGGCCGCTGCGCGTCGATCAACTGCGCCGTCTCTTCGCCGCCCTCGATCCTCCATATGGTCTGATAGCGCAATGGGCGTTGGCGACCGGCATGCGCCGCAAAGAGCTGTGCGGCCTACAGCTCGCTCAGGTTCCGGTCGTGGCGCATCTTGACGTTGAGCGGAATCCGCTGGTCGGATTGCCGCTGACCGTCACCAAAGGCGACCGTCCCCGGACCGCCTATCCGCCGCTGCGGCTGATCGATCGCACCCATTGGTATATCGGTGAGGAACGCGCCGCGCTCGTCAAGCGCGTGCGCCATGCGCGACCGGAGTACCGGCCACCGACGATGCTCTTCCTCAACGGCGGCGGCGCCCCGGTTACACGATCCCGCCTGTCGGCCACGTTCAGCACGGCGTTTCGGAGGGCGGGGCTGGAGGGCTCCGGACACTGGCTCCGCCACACCTTCGCAATGACCATGCTGGTGCGCCTTCAACGGCAGGCCGCGAGGTCGCCCGACCTCAACCCGCTGAAGATCGTGCAGGTCCTGCTCGGCCACGCATCGATTCAGTCCACGGCCGTATATCTTCGCTGCGTCGAGGTTCACTCCGAGGCGCTCGTCGACAGCCTGGCCTACCTTTACGGCGAAGTGATCGGCGATGATTGCCCGTAGGATATCGCCACCGATCGATCGGCGCATCACGGTTTGTCCTGCGCCGCAGGCCCCGGCAAAGCACTCGGTTGCGGCGCTGGTCGAGTTTCGCGACGCCTGGGGCGAACGCGTTCAGATCTTCGATCCGCAGCAACTCGCCGAACTACCCGGCGATCTCGGCGCCTTGCTGGTCGACGCCTTCCGGGAACACTACTCTGATCTGGCTATCACGACCCGCTACGTAGCGTGGATGGCGCTTCGACGGTTCGCACGTTTCGCGGCGCAAGACGGGCTGATTGGGTCTGCCACCGATCTCGATTCCAGCGCCGTAGGCCGCTACGTGCTGTGGTTACGCGCTGCGGACGGCTCGGGACGTAAACCGGCCGCCTCACGGGGAACCAGCGCCACCGCATTCGATGTATTGCGGCCGCTCCTCCATTGGTGCCAGCGCAACAGGCCAGGGGCTCTCCCGGCCGACCTTGATATTCCTTACAACCCGTTTCCCACCAGGCGTTCGGACCAGGAACCGAGACGTCGTCTTTCTTCGGACCAGCTCAAGACGATCCTTCGTGCCTGCTATGAGGAGATCGACGAGGTCTGGGATCGCTTCCAATACGGTCAGGAGATCATCAGGCTGCCCGACCTACCGCCGCAGGCCAGGCATGGTCAGGGCCTCGCTCGCTGGATTTGGCGGATCAGCCGCGTCGAAGGCGGAGTCATGCCGGATCACACCGCTCTCGAACGACACGGCATCAAGGTCGACACGTTGCGCGCGCATTGGGGCGGCTATCGCGTCGTGTCCCAGCACTTTCACATCACGATCGACAGCTTGGTTCCATTCTTCCTCGCGATCGCAATCCAGACTGCCGCCAATCCTGATCCGCTGCGCATGATCAAGCGCGATTGCCTCGTGCCGCATCCGCTCGATGAGCACCGTGTGATCGTCGACTGGTGCAAGCCCAAGACAGGACGCCATCTGAAGAAGGCCCAACGCCGCTCGTTCGATCGCCGCCGTCGCTACGCCGCCCCCAACCTCATCGAGATGGTGTTGGCCTTGACCGAGCCACTCGTCGCCGAGGCGCCGCCCGGACAGCGCGATCGATTGTTTCTAACACGCAGCCCCTTCAAAGATGGCGCTCGCCGGACACGGCGTGGTCGCACCGAAGTGATAGATCATTCGACTCTGAGGAAGGCCGTCGATCGCTTCATTGCGCGCGCGAACGGTCGGATTGACACGTGGAACGCCACACAACCCGACAACCCTCGCAGCCTGATCGAGCGTTTCACGCCCGTCCTGTTCCGCGGAAGCGTTGCCACCGAGCACTATCGCGCCTCCGCCGGCGATGTGCTGGCGGCCCAAGCAATCCTTAATCATGCGAGCCCCGTCACCACCGAGACATACATTCGAAGCGCCGAGGCGACGCGCCTTCAACGCCAGACGATCGCCCGCCTTCAAGACCTCATGATCGCATGGATTTCCGGGTCCGGAGGGAACATGGCGGAGCAAACGTCCGACCAACAGCGCGCGACGGTCCTCTTCGGCCACGACTGCCTCGCTCCATTCATCACGGCGCCAGACGGCTCGGCCCGCGTTTGCCCACGTTTCGGGGGGTGCCTCACGTGTCCAGGCCTCGTGATCCCGATCGACGCCGACCATCTTGCCCGCATTCTGCTCGCGATCGACTGCCTCGACCAAGCCAAGCGCAGGCTCGATCCGCGACGTTGGGAGATGCTCTATGCGCCGAGTTATCGCATCCTCACGGGCGATATTCTTCGCGATTTTCCGGACGCGATGCACGCCGAGGCGCGCGCCCTGGCGGCGACCATGCCGCCGTTGTCCGAGTTGGAGTGAGTCATGTCCGCACGCGTCGCTGCCACCCGCGATAGGTCGGCGCCGATCAAGATATCGTCCCTGTCGCAATGGACGGATCCTCAATGGCATCTGGACGGGATGCGCCCAGGCCTGCGGCGCCACCTTCTTCGCATCGACTGGAGCTTCGATCTTCCGGACGGCAGCCGGTTCACCGACAGGCAATGGGCAGCCTGGCTGGAGGATACTCGGCAATTTCTTTGGTCAATGCCTGCTGGTAGTAATTCAGCGCACGTTGATAATTTTTCTGCTTGTACAAATAATCACCCGCTAAAATGTACGCATGATAATAGGAGGGGTTCAGGATCACCAGGCTGTCGGGGTTCACCGTTTGCC
>JAFKKQ010000475.1 GCA_017304505.1 Hyphomicrobiales bacterium
TGTGCCGGAGTTCCTGCAAGGTGCAGCCTCGCCGCAAAGCCTGGCCGATGCGGTCACGCATTTCTGGCCGGCGGCGGGCGACGGCAATGTGCGCTGCAGTTCATCCCGTAATTTCTGCTCATCGGGTGTCAGCGCCGAAACCCGGACCTTCGCGGGCGCTGGCGCGTTTGACCAATCCGTTGGCCGCCTCGGAGGGAGCGGCAGGTCCACTATCGTGGGCAGCGAAGACTGCTTTGTTTTGCCTGATGGCGGCCGCATCCGATGCAGTTCGCGATACAATTCATGCTGCAACTCCGGCTTCGCATCCGGCCGTCGCTTGCGGGCAACGGGCTTGCGCGCAGGATGGGGAGCCCACGGCGCAAAGAAAAAGAAACCGGGAAAGCCCGGTTGCACCGAACGTGCATCGGCGCGGCCAGTCGTCAACGCCATCGGCATCAACACAAAACAAATCAGCCCAAAACGGCTGCGATGAGACATGCTGCGGCCCCGTTAGCCCCATTGGCTCGCCCCCGGACCACCGCACTCGACGGCAGGCCGCAGGCCGTGGAGGCTTAACGCGCAACGCTGGAAGAAGTTCGCGTGGTCGAGGGCCGATAGTCCTGCGCGCGGGCGCGTTCCGCCAGCGCACAGCCTTCGCAATAGCGGGCGTCCTTGTAGTCGATCCAATTGTGGGCATAGATGCGCGAGGCTGGAATGCCGTAACGCTCCTGCAGGAAACGCACGAGGCCGAGGCACGTCGTGAATTGCGCCGGCGTCGGCGGCGCGCGCACATCGGGATAATTGCCGACGAACTCGATG
This sequence comes from Hyphomicrobiales bacterium, assembly GCA_017304505.1. Classification (GTDB taxonomy): domain Bacteria; phylum Pseudomonadota; class Alphaproteobacteria; order Rhizobiales; family Xanthobacteraceae; genus Z2-YC6860. Next base: position 799 of record JAFKKQ010000475.1, read on the forward strand.
CCGAGCGAATTCATCCGCGTGACCTGATGGAAGGTCTGCGAGTTGTCGATATAGCGGTTATCGTTGCGATTGGCGCCGTCGCCGTGCGTGGTAATGACCGTCTCGGGCGTCGCCCAATAGACCGTGCCGTCGGTTTCGACCCACAGTGTCACGCCGCGCTTCAACGGGTTCTTCGCCTGCTGCTGTGCCAGCCCCCGTGCCGAACCGGGAGGACCCTCGCTCTGGTGCAGGATGATGTTCTTCCACGGCGCCGCCGCGGGATCGCCGAGCGGCGCGAGATAGACGATGTGCAGCCCCGGAATCGTCGGCATCCCCGCGCCGCGAGCAAGAGCCGCGAGGCTTTCTTCCCCTTTCGCCTGCGCAGCAAGCGGCAGCGCCAGGGCGAGGCAAAGGAAGAATGCGCGGAACGAGAGCATGCGGACAGCCTAGACAAGGGCCCATCCGCGCTCAACCAGCCGCCCACAGGTGAATCTGCGACGGCCGAGCCGCTTCCGATTCATGCGCTCCGGCTGATAAGTTACGGCCGGTCCCGCAAGCCGAAGCGATCGGAAACGCGGGGTCCAAGAAGCCGTCGAGGAGAATGCCCATGTTCGGCCTGATGCAGGATTGGCCGCTTCTGTGCCATCGCATCATCGACCACGCCGCGACCCAGCACGCGGCCCGCCCCGTTATTTCACGCTCTGTCGAAGGCCCGATCCACTCCACCACCTATGCCGAGGTGCGGACCCGGGCGCTGAAGCTCGCGCAGCGACTCGACCGCGACGGCATCAAGCCGGGCGACCGCGTGGCGACGATGGCCTGGAACACCTGGCGGCACCTGGAAGCCTGGTATGGCATTCTCGGAATCGGCGCGATCTATCACACGGTCAATCCGCGACTGTTTCCCGACCAGATCGCCTGGATCGTCAACCACGCCGAAGACCGCGTGATGATGACCGACCTCACCTTCCTGCCGCTCCTCGAAAGTCTCGCCGACCGGCTGCCGACGATCGAGCGCTATGTCGTTCTCACCGATGCCGCACACATGCCGGCAACCCCGCTGAAGAACGCCGTGCCTTACGAGGAGTGGATCGCGGAAACCGACGGCGACTTCGCCTGGAAACAGTTCGACGAGAACACCGCCGCCGGCATGTGCTACACCTCCGGCACCACCGGCAATCCCAAGGGTGTGCTCTACTCACATCGCTCCAACGTGCTGCACGCCTTCATGGCGTCGCTGCCGGATTCAAAAGGCATCTCGTCGCGCGACGTGGTGCTGCCGGTGGTGCCGCTGTTTCATGCCAATTGCTGGTCGCTGGCATTCTCGACGCCGCTGACCGGCGCAGCGATGATCATGCCGGGCGCAAAGCTCGACGGCCCGTCGGTCTACGAGTTGATGGACCGATACAAGGTGACATTCACCGCCGGTGTGCCGCCGGTCTGGATGATGTTGCTCGACCACATGGAAAAGAACGGCCTCAAGCTGCCGCATCTCAAGCGTATCGTGATCGGCGGATCGGCGTCGCCGCGCGCCATGACCCAGACATTTCAGGACAAGTACGGTGTCGAGGTCATCCACGCCTGGGGCATGACCGAGATGAGTCCGCTGGGCTCGCTCTGCTCCATGAAGCCGGAGTACGCAAGCCTGAGCGGCGATGCGCGACTCGATGTCCAGGTGAAGCAAGGCCATCCGCCGTTCGGCGTCGAGATGAAAATCACCGACGACAACGGCAAAAGGCTGCCGTGGGACGGCAAGACCTTCGGCCGGCTGAAAGTGCGCGGGCCGGCCGTCGCGCGGCGCTACTTCAAGGACGACACCGAGATCCTCGACGACGAAGGCTTTTTCGACACCGGTGACGTCGCAACGATGGACCCGCAGGGCTATATGCAGGTCACCGATCGCTCGAAGGACGTCATCAAATCGGGGGGCGAGTGGATATCGTCCATCGACCTGGAGAATCTTGCGGTCGCCCATCCCAAGGTGGCGGAGGCGGCCGTGATCGGCGTGCAGCATTCCAAATGGGGTGAACGGCCGCTGCTGATCGTCGTGCTCAAGAAGGGGCAGACGGCCGCCAAGGATGAGATCCTCGGCTTCATGCAGGGCAAGATCGCCAAATGGTGGCTGCCCGACGATGTGGCTTTCGTCGATGAAATCCCGCACACCGCCACCGGGAAGATTCAGAAAACAGCGCTGCGCGACCGGTTCAAGGACTACCGGCTGCCGTCGGCAGCGGCATGACGGCAAAGGAGCCTCGGCTAATCCCGATTCCGTTAAAAACAGAAAGGCTCTAGGATAGGCGACCAAGGTTTTCGCCTGCCCCTCGCTCTCCGCCTATAGGACACCGAATGGCCGTGGCCGAAGCGACCGCTGCCGTGGAACCCGGCGCTCCCGCCGCGACCGCCCGCTTCGTTGGGAACCGCCGCGCCTATTGGCGGCTCTTGGTCCGCGGCGCGGTGCTGCTTGCCGTCACGCTCGGCATCTATCGGTTCTGGTTTGCGACCGATGTGCGGCGGTTTCTTTGGTCGAACACTGAAATCGCCGGTGAAACGCTCGAATACACCGGCACGGCCGTCGAACTGCTGATCGGCTTCCTCATCGCAATCGCGCTTCTGGTGCCACTCTATCTCGGGTTCGCTGTGGCCGCACTCAGCCTTGGGCCCACCGGTCAGGTCGTCAGTGCGCTCAGCTTTCCGTTGCTGTTCTTCCTCGGCCAGTTCGCCGTATACCGCGCCCGCCGTTACCGCCTCACGCGCACGATCTATCGCGGCGTACGCTGCCACCAGGACGGCTCCGCCGTGCGCTATGCTATCTGCGCTGCATTCTGGTGGCTCCTGATCGCGCTCACGTTCGGCCTCGCCTACCCGTTCGCACAATCGCGGCTTGAACGCTTCAAGATGCGACACACGTACTACGGCAATCTGCAGGGCCGATTTGAAGGTTCCGGCTTGCGTTTGTTCCTGCACGGGCTGCCGATGTGGCTTCTGGTGGCCGGACCGCTGGCCTTCATGCTCGCGTTCTCGATCGCCAGGCCCGACAGATGCGGCAGTGCGCTCTTCTGCGTCTCCTCGACATAGCCGAGCAGCGCGCCGGCCGCGGCCACGGCCAGCGGCAGGCCTTCGCAGCCGAAGCCCGACAGATCGCGCGTGCCGAAGAAGCGGCACAACTGGCGCGTCGCCGTATCGCCGTCGAAATGCCAGGGACCGCGCTTGCGCAGGCCCGGCAGCTCGGTCACGAAGCGCGGCCAGGCCACGTCCTCGGCAACCAGCGTTTCCGCCGGCTGCAGCCGCGCGAGTTCGGAGGCCAGCGCTTCGGGCGTGGCGGCTTCGCTGAGCAGGAAGCGGCCGCTGGTCAGATCGACCCAGGCCAGGCCATAACCGCTCCTGCCCGCAGCGATGCAGAGCAGGAAATTGTCGCGGCGTTCTTCCAGCAGCGCCTCGTCGGTGACGGTGCCCGGCGTGATCACGCGCACGACCTTGCTCGCAGATCGCCGCCGACTCGCCGAGCTTGATCAGCCGCGCGAGATAGCCTTCGGCGGCGTGATACGGCACGCCGGCCATCGGAATCGGCTGGCCGGCGGAATTGCCGCGCTGGGTCAGGGTGATGTCGAGCAGCCGCGCCGCCTTGCGTGCGTCGTCGTAGAACAGTTCGTAGAAATCGCCCATGCGGAAGAACAGCAGCGTGTCGGGATGGTCAGCCTTGGCCGCGAAGTATTGGCGCATCAGCGGCGTGTGTTCGGGAGGCGCCGCGCCACTGCTGGATTCTTTCTTGCTAGCGTCTGTTTTCACGGTGTTTTCCATCCTTCGGCTTGCGTCAGCTTCCGCCTTCAACTGCCTTTTCTGCCGCCAAGGGCGGCTCTTTTGCGCTCGTGTCCGTAGCCCAGGCGCAGCCCGGCCGGACAGGGCGATCGCGAGCGGGCTGGTTCCCGGGCTACGCTGAGGTTTCCCCCGCGAAAAGGAAGCTTTCGCAGAGCCCCGTGCTTCGCAAGCTCATCTGCGCTGCCCGGCCTGAGCTGGACCCGTCGGGCCGCGTAGTTTACGTGCCGGACGCATCGGCAATGCCGTATCTCGTCCTCGACACGCGCCGCGACGCCCCGGCTGGTGAGCCAGAGTGACCTCGGCCAAGTCGCGCCCCGTTGGCGCCACCGTCCCGAGGCTGCCCCTGATGTCGCCGGAACGCCGTGGCATGCCGGCGCCGATCCGCCGGAAGCGGCGACGCACGTGTCGCCGGGGTTCCCCAGTGGACGGGGGGCGCCGTCGCATGCCGGCGAGGCCGGCGCGATACCGGGGCGGAGGCCGCGCAGCGCATCCGCGCCGCCGTGCCCACGGCGGACCGTGTGCAAGCGCGCCGGCCTGTTCGGCCAGGTTCCGCAAACGGCGAGAGCGGCGCCGGAAGTCCGGTTCGTGGTTCGCAAGGGTTGCGCTGCGCGGCGGCCATATCGACGAGGCCGCCGCCGTCTTCACGTCGCCCGCCGTTGCGCCGGCCCTGCCGCCGGTCCGGCGCAGGCTGGCGCACCTCGGCCTGGGCGTGCTTGCGATACCCGCCGTCGCGCCGTCGCGTGGGTCCTGGTCGATCGCGTTTGGACGAGCGCAACGACAGGGCAGGCAGGCTGACCGGCTGGCAGAACGGCCGGAGCGGGCAGGCCGCCGCCCCGGCTGCCGGCAGCGAGGCGTCCCCATGCCCGGC
>JAFKKQ010000476.1:0-4252 GCA_017304505.1 Hyphomicrobiales bacterium
CGATATGGACGACGAAATTCCGTTCTGAGAGTATCGTTGCCGGCCGACTCATCGTCGTTGCCGGCATGACGGTTTGACGGGGCGTTCGTCATGCGCGTGCTGGTGACGGAAGCATATGGCCTGATCGGCGCCGCATGTCTGGCGCGGCTGCAGCGCGACGGTCATGAATTGATCGCCGCCGGCCGCAAGGTCGCGTCGGCGAGATTGCGGGCTTCCTACGCGCAATGGATCGAGACCGATTATCGCCGCCTGACACTGGCGGGGGATTGGCTGCCGCTGCTTGAGGGTATCGACGCCGTGGTGAACTGCGTCGGTGTGCTGCAGGACGGCGCGGGCGACGACGTGCAACGGATCCAGGTCGATGCCACGACGGCGTTCTCCGCGGCCTGTGAGCAGGCTGGCGTGCGCCGCGTCGTCCATATCTCGGCCATCGGCGCGTCGCGGCGGGCGCCGACAGCGTTCGCCCGCACCAAGGCGGAAGCCGAAGACGATCTCGCCGGACGGCGTCTGGAATGGGCGATCCTGCGGCCGGGCCTGGTGATGGCGCCGGTGGTCTACGGTGGCACGGCGATGCTCCGCGGCCTTGCCGGCATCCCGCTGGTGACGCCGCTGATCGAACCCGATGCGCGGGTGCAGGTCGTCAGTGTCGACGACGTGGCCGAAACCGTAGCGCGCTGCCTGGCACCGGATGCCGAGATCGACGTCAAATGGGATGTCGCGCATCCGCAGGTGTTGACGCTCTCGAGCCTGGTCGGCGGCCTGCGTGGCTGGCTCGGCTTTTGGCCGCGGCGGACATGGCGGATTCCGGGGGTGGTTGGCAGCGCGATTGCCGCACTCGCGGATATGCTCGGCCATCTCGGTTGGCGAAGCGCGGCGCGGTCGACCGCGTTTCGACAGCTCGCCGCGGGCGTGGTGGGAGAGCCTTCGCCCTGGATCGCGGCGACCGGCATTCAGCCGACGAGCTTCGAGGACATCCTGGCGCAGCAGCCATCGGGCGTCGCCGATCGCTGGTTCGCGCGGCTGTTCTGGCTGAAGCCGCTCTCGATTGCGGCGCTGGCGCTGTTCTGGGTGGCCAGCGGAATCGTCGCGCTCGGGCCGGGCCGGGCCGCTGCGCTTGGCCATCTGACGGCGGCCGGCTTCCCGCAGGCGTGGCTCAATCCGGTGCTGATCGGCGGGGCGCTGTTTGACGGCATCCTCGGTCTGCTGCTGCTGGTGAGGGTTGCGGCGCGGCCGGCGCTGCAAATCATGCTGGCGGCGACGGTGATCTATCTGGCGGTCGGGACGTCGCTCGCACCGCAGCTTTGGGCCGACCCGCTGGGGCCGTTCCTGAAGGTTATCCCGCTGCTGGTCGCCACGCTGTTCACGCTGGCGATCCTGGACGAGCGATGACCCAGCAGATCTTCCTCACGCTCAAGCTTATCCACGTCCTCGGCGCGGCCGTGCTGTTTGGCACCGGGCTCGGCATTGCGTTCTTCATGTTCATGGCGCATCGCACCGGCGATCCATCGGCGATTGCGCACACCGCGCGCATCGTGGTCATCGGCGATGCGCTGTTCACCGCCACCGCGGTGGTGCTGCAGCCGTTGACCGGCTGGGCGCTGGCCGCGATGTCCGGTTATTCGATGGCTCATTTCTGGATCAAGGCGACGCTGGTGCTCTATGTCGCCATCGGCCTGTGCTGGCTGCCGGTGGTGTGGCTCCAGCTCAAGATGCGCGACATGGCGATGACGGCCGCGCGCAAGCGGACAGCTCTGCCGGCTCGCTACCATCGTTATTTCCGCATCTGGTTTTATCTCGGCTGGCCGGCGTTCATCGGCGTGCTGATGATTTTTGTCCTGATGTTGTGGAAGCCGTAGCGGTCTTGGCGCTTACGCGGCGAAAGCCGCCCGCACACCATCGACGACATACTGCACCGCGAGCGCCGCAAGGATGACGCCGAGCAGGCGGGTCAGCACCACGTTGCCGGTGACGCCGAGCAGCTTGCCGATCCGTCCGGCGGCGGCGAACGACGCCATGCAGGCCGCCATCACCACGATGATGACAAAGAGAAGCACCGCGAGCCATTGCGGGCGATAGGCAGCCTGGCCGGCCAGCAGGATGGTTGCGGTGATGGCGCCGGGGCCGGCCATCAACGGGATGGCGAGCGGGAAGGCCGCCATGTGATGCCAGTGTTCCTCGACCGCCTGTTCGGCGTCCTTCGACGAGCGCTCCAGGCGCAGGCCCAGGACCATCTCGAAGGCCACCGCGAACAGCAAGAGACCGCCGGCGATGCGGAACGCCGGCAGCGTGATGCCGAGTTGCCGCAGCAGCCAGTCGCCGATCACCGCCGTGCCGATCATGATCGCCCCGGCGATCAGGCAGGCCCGCAAGGCCACCTGATGGCGGAGCTTGGCCGGCAGCGTGCCGGTGACCGAAAGGAAGGCCGGCGTGAGGCCGACCGGATCGACCACGACCAGCAGCGTGACGAGAGCGGAGATCAGGAATTCGAGCGGCATGAATTCATTCGGCATGTTCATTCGGCATGAGCGCGCTTGGCACCATTCGGTCGGCATCGTTCGGCGGCCCGATGGACCCTAGGCGGAGGGCGCTTGCAGGTCCACCGATGCGCGGATTGGCGGCGCTGGCCGGCCGCCTGCCGCGATTGTTTTGCTCCTGCCCAACTCAGCTCTCAAGCCCTTGAATTTGAATTGGAAAATCGTACATCAAGTTTGCCGATTCGAGTGGCCCCAGACGCTTGAATCGGCTATCAGAACCCATGCGGATTCGCTCTCGGATCGCACGGCCTTTCCAGGCCCCATCGATTAGGATTTTACCCCTTGGCCGACGCTGAAAATCCCCCCGCCGGACCGCCTTCGGACGTCCGTCCCGTCTCCATCGCGGAGGAGATGAAGCGCAGCTACCTCGATTACGCCATGAGCGTGATCGTGTCGCGCGCGCTGCCCGATGTGCGCGACGGTCTCAAGCCCGTGCACCGGCGCATCCTCTATTCGATGCACGAGCAGGGCCATACGCCCGACAAGAAATACGTGAAATCGGCGCGCGTCGTCGGCGACGTGATGGGTAAATATCACCCGCACGGCGACAGCGCGATCTACGACGCGCTGGTGCGCATGGCGCAGGACTTCTCCATGCGCTTGATGCTGATCGACGGCCAGGGCAATTTCGGCTCGGTCGACGGCGACGCCGCGGCGGCGATGCGTTACACCGAGTGCCGGCTGGCCAAGCCCGCGATGTCGATCCTCGCCGACATCGACGAGGATACGGTCAACTTCCAGCCGAACTACGACGGCAACGAGCACGAGCCGGTGGTGCTGCCGGCACGCTTTCCCAATCTTCTGGTCAACGGCGCCGGCGGCATCGCCGTCGGCATGGCGACCAACATCCCGCCGCATAATCTCGGCGAGGTGGTCGACGCCTGCATCGCGCTGATCAACGATCCGGCGCTGTCGATCGACGAACTGATCAAGATCGTGCCGGGCCCGGATTTCCCGACCGGCGGCATCATCCTCGGCCGTTCGGGCATCCGCAGCGCGTATCACACCGGCCGCGGCTCCATCGTGATGCGCGGCAAGGTCGAGATCGAGACGATCCGCAAGGAGCGCGAGGCGATCGTCATTTCGGAGATCCCATACCAGGTCAACAAAGCCACGATGATCGAGCGCATGGCCGATCTGGTGCGCGAGAAGAAGATCGAGGGCATCGCCGAACTGCGCGACGAGTCCGACCGGCAGGGCTACCGGGTCGTCATCGAGCTGAAGCGCGAGGCGATGCCGGACGTCGTGCTCAACCAGCTTTATCGCTTCACGCCGCTGCAGACGTCGTTCGGCGCCAACATGGTGGCGCTCGATGGCGGCCGCCCGCTGGTGATGAACCTCAAGGACATGCTGACCGCCTTCGTCGCGTTCCGCGAGGAGGTGATCTCGCGGCGCACCCGGCACCGGCTCGGCAAGGCGCGCGACCGCGCCCACATCTTGGTGGGCCTCGCCATCGCGGTCGCCAACATTGACGAGGTCATCCGGCTGATCCGCAGTTCGAGGGACGCCAACGAGGCCCGCGAGAAATTGATGGAGCGCGAGTGGCCGGCCAACACCGCCGCCGAACTGATCGCGCTGATCGACGATCCGCGCCACAGGGTTTCCTCCGCCGGCACAGCGCGGCTCACCGCCGAGCAGACCAAGGCGATCCTCGATCTGCGCCTGCAGCGCCTGACCGCGCTCGGCCGCGACGAGATCAAGGACGAACTCGACAAGCT
>JAFKKQ010000476.1:4287-6514 GCA_017304505.1 Hyphomicrobiales bacterium
ATCGTCAAGGGGGAACTGGCGGCGGTGAAGGACGAATTCGCCACGCCGCGGCGCTCCGTGATCGCCGAGCAGGAGGGCGAGGTCGAGGACGAGGACCTGATCCAGCGCGAGGACATGGTGGTGACGGTGTCCCACCTTGGCTATGTCAAGCGCGTGCCGCTGTCGACCTACCGGATGCAGAAGCGCGGCGGCAAGGGCCGCTCGGGCATGCAGACCCGCGACGAGGATTTCGTGTCGCGATTGTTCGTCGCCTCGACGCACACGCCGGTGCTGTTCTTCTCCTCGCGTGGTCGCGTCTACAAGGAAAAGGTCTGGCGGTTGCCGCTGGCGGCGCCGCAGGCGCGCGGCAGGCCGCTCATCAACATCCTGCCGATCGAGCAGGGCGAGCTGATGACCTCGATCCTGCCGCTGCCCGAGGACGAGACGACGTGGGGCAACCTGGACGTCATGTTCGCCACCACCAAGGGCACCGTGCGGCGGAACAAGCTTAGCGATTTCGTCGATGTGCGGCGCTCGGGCATCATCGCCATGAAGCTCGCGGAGGGTGAGGGCATCCTCGACGTGCAGATCTGCACGGAGATGGACGACGTGCTGCTCACCACCGCGGCCGGCCATTGCATCCGCTTCCCGGTGACGGACGTGCGCGTGTTCTCGGGCCGCACCTCGATGGGCGTGCGCGGCATCAACCTGGCCGACGGCGACCGCGTGATCTCGCAGTCGATCCTGCGGCACATGGATGTCAGCTCCGAGGAGCGCATCGCGTACCTGAAGCGCGCAGGAGCCGTGCGGCGCGGCCAGAACGGCGACGAGCTGGAGGCCGTGGCCGACGCCGACGAGGCGCAGGAGGTTGCCGCCAGCACGATGGAGCTGGGCGAGCAGCGTTACGTCGAATTGTCGGCGGCGGAGCAGTTCGTGCTGACCCTGTCCGAGCAGGGCTTCGGCAAGCGCTCGTCGTCGTTCGAGTACCGCACCACCGGACGCGGCGGCAAAGGCATCACCGCGATGTCGGTCACCGGCAAGACCGGCGAGGTCGTTGCCTCGTTCCCCGTGGAGGAGTCCGACCAGATCATGCTGGTGACGGATGGCGGCAAGCTGATCCGCACCTCGGTCAGCGGCATCCGCATTGCCGGCCGCTCGACGCAGGGCGTGATCGTGTTCGACACCGCCGAAGGCGAGAAGGTGGTGTCGGTCGAGCGGATCGGCGAGGAAGGCGACGACAGCGGCAACGGCAACGGCAATGGCAATGGCGGCACCGTCTGAGCGCTGCCGCGGGGCATAGGCTCCGCGGCATTGCCGTGGCAGCTTCGACAACGCCTGAGATCGTGCGCGGGATTTTCCAACGGCGGGTTGAATGAAACGCTCTTGCGCGCAACTCTTGCGTGACGTTGCGCCGCAATGGCCGCGTGGTCGCTCATAAAACGGCGGGCCGCACGTTCCGATAGCGGACGCGGAGTCGCTTCACATTAAAAAATGTCGTAAGGCGACAACCGCGCACGGATATCGTGCCGCGCGTCGTTGTCGAACGGAAGGAGCCCGCACCGTGGGTGACAATTATAAGAAGCTGCGCCTCGCCGCTGTCCAGGCCGCCCCTGTATTTCTCGATCGTGAAGGCTCCATCGAAAAGGCCTGTCGCTTGATCAAGGAGGCGGGCGAGAACGGAGCCGACGTCATCGGTTTTCCCGAAGGCTTCATTCCGACGCATCCCGGCTGGTTCAACTACATCAACGGCGTCGGCGAGCAAGCGCTGCGGTTTTCCCGCGAACTGTTCAAGAACGCCGTCGAGATCCCCAGCCCCGCAACAGACCGGCTTTGCGAAGCGTGCCGCGACGCCAATATCGTTGCCGTTGTAGGCGTGAACGAGAAGCGGCCGCGCACCACATCGACGATGTGGAACACGCAGCTCTTCATCGACCGGACCGGACAGATCCTCGGCAAGCACCAGAAGCTGGTGCCGACCAACGGCGAGCGGCTGGTTCACACCGGCGGGGCCGGCGGCACGCTGCAGGCGGTGCAGACCCATTTCGGCGCGCTCAGCGGTTTGATCTGCGGCGAGAATTCCAACCCGTTGGCGCAGTTCGCCGTCGCGGTCGACTATCCGGTCGTCCATGTCGCGTCCTGGCCGGCGCACTTCAGCCCGACATCGGACATGGAGGACAGCTCGATCCTCGCCGCGCGAAGCCTCGCCTATCAGCTCAAGGCGTTCGTCATCAGCTCGTGCGCCGTCGTG
>JAFKKQ010000477.1 GCA_017304505.1 Hyphomicrobiales bacterium
CCGAGGCCCGCTTCTGCTCGCCGTGGGCCTTCATGGCATAGACGTAGGCGCGGTTGAGGAGCGCCTCGTCGGTGTTGGGGTTGTAGCGGCGGACCCGTTCGATCAGGTCGTACTGCCGCATCATCGCGGGGTTCTTGGCTTTTTCAGCATTAACAACGGCTTGCGGCGCGGCTTTCACGCCGCGCTCAATCGTCGCCCGCCGTCGGGCGGGGGTCGGCATAAGCGGCTGATCGACACCCGAGCGAGCCATAACGCAATCGCGGCCGCCGGATTTTCAAAAACGGTGTGACTGGAGGGCGCCGGGCGGCCTTCCTCAAGCTAGATATCACGAGGAATCGCCGCTTTCGCAAGATCAAGCATCAAAAGGCGTTCACGAAATACGAACGGCCCGGCAAGGCCGGGCCGCCATTTCGTCTGAACCGCCGAATGAACCGTTGGGCCTTATTCCTCGTCGGGTTCCGGCTGCTCCTCGGGCGGCGCTAGCCCTTCCAGACCCTTGAGCAATTCTTCCTCGCTCATATGCTCGACCGCAACATCGGTGTCGTCGGCATCGACCGAACCGCCGGCTCCGATGAGCGGCACGTCGGCCTCCGGCTCGTCGACCTCGACATACTTTTGCAGCGAGTGGATCAGATCCTCCTGGAGGTCCTCCGGCGAGATTGTCTTTTCGGCAATTTCGCGCAGCGAAACGACGGGGTTCTTGTCGTTGTCGCGATCAAGCGTGATCTGGGCTCCGGACGAAATCATGCGCGCGCGGTGGCCCGCGAGCAGCACGAGATCGAAGCGGTTCTCAACCTTGTCGACACAATCTTCGACGGTGACACGGGCCATGGCCGCGATGCTCCTGCAACGTAACGTTGTCCTGGATTATTGGCGTGTACCTAACCTCCTGCGACCAAAAGCGCAAGCCCGCCTGCGCTCTTGCCGGCCAGACAGGGCTTTGTTACCTCACCCTGGCGGAACCCAAACGAACGGCCGGAGTTGCTATTTTTCAGGTGGATTGTGCTTTTGCGGGGATCGCGGCTGCATTTTTAAACGCAGTGTTTTCGGATCGATCCCGATAAATGACGGTCCAGGACACGGTTTCCGGCCCGGTCGCCGGATGTCGCCACAGTGGCGGCAGGTTCCGTTTATTGCGAGAGGAATCATGGCAGGACAGGCTGAGAAGACAGCGCTTTTCATCGATGGAGCCAATCTCTACGCCACCGCCAAATCGTTGGGATTCGATGTTGATTACAAACGGCTGCTGCGCTAATTCCAGTCGCGCGGCAATCTGCTCCGCGCGTTCTATTACACCGCCGTGATCGAGGATCAGGAGTATTCGTCGATCCGGCCGCTGATCGATTGGCTCGACTACAACGGCTACACGGTCGTCACCAAGGCGACCAAGGAATTCGTCGACCAGACCGGTCGCCGAAAGGTCAAAGGCAACATGGACATCGAGCTCGCGGTCGACGCGATGGAACTCGCTCCGCACATCGACCACATGGTGCTGTTCTCCGGCGACGGCGATTTTCGTTCGCTGGTGGAATCGGTGCAGCGTCGGGGCGTGCGCGTCACTGTCGTCTCCACCGTCTCGACACAACCGCCGATGGTCGCGGATGAACTCCGCCGACAGGCCGACGTGTTCCTCGATATCGTCGAGCTGCAACCGAAGATCGGCCGCGATCCGTCTGAACGGCCTCCCCGCGAACCGCGCGAGCGCCAGCACACCCCGCAATTCCTTCAACGTGGCCCCGCCCCTCAGCGCGCCGGCGGCGATAGCGACGACGATTTCGACGATTGATCGCGCGGCGGCTGCCCCTCACAATCCACGACAATGGTTGGAATCACCGCCGAACCCGGCCGGGATTGCTCGCTTTGCCCCAGGCTCGCGGCGTTCCGCCAGACTTGGCGCGAGCGCGAGCCATTGTGGTTCAACGCGCCGGTTCCGTCGTTTGGGCCGGTTGACGCGCGGCTGCTGATCGTCGGCCTCGCCCCCGGCCTTCGAGGGGCCAATCGCACCGGCCGGCCATTTACGGGCGACTATGCCGGCGAACTGCTTTACGCCACCCTCCACGAATACGGCTTTTCGCGCGGCAAATTTGACGCGCGGCCGGACGATGGTCTGGAACTGATCGACGCCCGCATCACCAACGCCGTGCGCTGCGTGCCGCCGGAGAACAAGCCGGTGCCCGCCGAGATCAACACCTGCCGCGGCTTCCTTTCGCCGACGATCACAGAAATGCCGAAGCTACGCGCCGTCGTCGTGCTCGGCCGCATCGCGCATGAAACGACGGTGAAAGCGCTCGGCGCCAAACGGGCGGCAGCGCCGTTCAAGCATGGCGGCCTGGCCATCATCGGGGCGATCACCCTGTTCAGCAGCTATCATTGCTCACGCTACAACACCAACACCGGCGTGCTGACGACGGACATGTTCCGGGCGGTGTTCGCCGCGGTGCGCAAGCACCTGGACAGTTAAAACATTTGGACGGTTAAGCGCTGTCGCCGCAGCCAGCGGATCACCTGCGCGGCGCTCTCATCCGGCGGGAACACCGGATAGAACACCTTGGTCAGCACACCGCCATCGACGACCCACGCCATCCGCTTGATGAGCGTCATGCCGTCGACCTCAAAGGTCGGCAGCCGCATGGCGCGGGTGAACCTCAACGCGGCATCCGACAACAGCGCGAACGGCAGGTGCAGCCGCTTCACCGCCTCACGCTGATAGTCGGTGTCCTGGGTCGAAAGCCCGAACAGCGTGCCGACGCCAAGCGCCTTCAATTCCGCAAAATGATCGCGGAAACCGCAGGACTGCGGCGTGCAGCCGCGCGCGCCGGGGATCGAGTCCCATCCGGTCGGCAGCGCCTGTCCCGGCCGTCCGGTACGCGGATAGACGTAGACAACCGTCCGGCCTGCAAGCTTCGACAGGTTCACGCTGCCGCCGTCGGTTGCGGCCAGCGCGATGTCGGGAAGCGCCATATCGGTCAGATGGACCGCCGCGCCATCGTCCTGCGGCACCGGCAGGTTTTCCGGCAGATTCCTCGGATCGTGCAGCGGCTCGATCATGACGATGCTCAACGCCCGCGATACGACATGAATTCCATCAGCGAGCCGTCCGGATCGCGGAAATAGACGCTTGTCCCCGGCCCCTTGGCGCCGAACCGCTCAAGCGGGCCGGCATGGATCGGCACGTTGTGTCTTTTCAGGTGGGCAACCGCATCCTCGATCGGTCCATCCCATTCAAAACATAGGTCGCTGTTTCCCGGCTGCACCGGCAGCCGCGCCACCTCGGCCGGGCGCACGCCTTCGCCGTGGACGTTGAGCTGCTTGTCGCCGAAGCGATAGGCGAAACCTGCCGGCCGACGGACCAGTTCCGCGCCCATCACGTCGCGATAGAAGGCATTGGAGCGCTCCCAATCCGAAACATGGATAACGCAGTGATCGAGCTTGGTTGGAATAGCCATCGGCCCGTCCTTTCAGGTCGTCGCGAGACCGTGCGACATCACTCCTTCTGACGCAGCAAGCGGCCGCGCTCGCGCGCCCAATCGCGTTTCTTTTCGGTCTCGCGCTTGTCGTGCAGCTTCTTGCCTTTGGCCAAGGCGATCTCCACTTTGGCGCGGCCTCTGTCGTTGAAATAGATTTTGAGCGGCACGACGGTCATGCCCTCGCGCTCAATGGCGCCCATCAGCTTGTTGATCTGGCGCTTATGCAGCAGCAGCTTGCGCGGCCGTTTCGGCGCGTGGTTGAAACGTCCGGCCTGCTTGTATTCCGAGATGTTGGCGTTGAGCAGCCACAGTTCGCCGTCGCGCGCCGAGGCATAGGACTCGCTGATGCTGGTCTTGCCCGCCCGCATCGACTTCACCTCGCTGCCAGTCAGCGCGATACCGGCTTCGAACGTTTCGCCGATGGCATAGTTGAACCGCGCCTTTCGGTTGTCGGCGACGAGCTTCGATTTTGGTTCGGACTTGCTGGCCATGCCCTTTAGTGCCCGGAAGCGCGCCGTCCGGTCAACCGGCGCGCGGCGCTAAACGGCCTGCGGAAGGCTGAGTTCGCGCGGCTGCGTCGCCGGATAAGCGACCTCCTCGCTGTTCCCGCGTTCGTAGCCGACGACCCGAAGGATGCCACGTGCCGGACACATCTCGACCGCGATCCGCGTGTAGGGATTGAGCACCGGCGGCACAGCCCAGCCAAAACTGTCCCGGACAAACGAGCCCCGCCAGCCGGCCAACCCCTCGCGCCGGGCGTGGCTGGCCGCAGC
>JAFKKQ010000478.1 GCA_017304505.1 Hyphomicrobiales bacterium
GCCATCGCGCTCCTGGTGCTGGAAGAGGTGCTGCCGTTCTTCATCGACGTCGTGAGTCAGCTTCTGACCGGCCATGAGGTCCAGGGTGCGCGGGAATATTGGCAGCTCATCCTCGGGCCGATGCTGCTGCTGATCGTGCTGTTCGCGCGCGGCGGCATCGACGGGCTCCTGGTGCGGCCAAAACGGGGTGAACGCCGTGGCTGATGCGTTGCTCCGCGTCGATGGTCTGACCCGGCGGTTCGGCGGCGTTATCGCCTCCGATGGCGTGTGCCTCGACGTGGCGGCAGGCGAGTTGCACGCCGTCATCGGGCCCAACGGCGCCGGCAAGACCACGCTGATCGGCGAACTGACCGGTGAGATTGCGCCTCACGCCGGAAGCATCCACTTCGATGGGCACGACATCACCGCGCTGCCGGTCCACCGGCGCAGCCTGATGGGGCTGGCGCGCTCGTTCCAGATCACGTCGCTGTTCCCGCATTTTACCGCGCTGGAAAACGTCGCGCTCGCGGTGCAGGCGCACGCCGGCCACTCGTTCCGGTTCTGGCGTGCTGCACGCAAAGAGGTTTCGCTGCGCGAACCGGCGCGCGCGGCGCTCGATCGGGTGGGTTTGAGTCATCGCGCCGATACAATCGTCGCCGGCATGAGCCACGGTGAGCAGCGCCAATTGGAATTGGCGATGGCGCTCGCCACGCAGCCGCGCATGCTGTTGCTCGACGAGCCGATGGCGGGGCTCGGCGCCGACGAATCCGGCCGCATGGTGCAGACGCTGCGCGAATTGAAAGGCGGCATGACGATTCTTTTGATCGAGCACGACATGGAAGCCGTGTTCGCGCTCGCCGACCGCATCACCGTCCTGGTCTACGGCCGCGTGATCGCCTCGGGCGATCCGGCCACGATCCGCGCCAACGACGAGGTGCGCCAGGCCTATCTCGGCGAGCAGGAGGCTGTGGCGCATGGCTGAGCCGCTGCTTGCCGTCGACGGGATCGAGACTGCCTATGGCCTGAGCCAGGTCCTGTTCGGTGTCTCGCTCGCCATCGCACCCGGCGAAATGGTGACGCTGATGGGCCGCAACGGCATGGGCAAGACCACCACCGTGCGTTCCATCATGGGCCTGACGCCGGCGCTGGCCGGCTCGATCCGCTTCGGCGGGCGCGAGATCGCCAAGCTGCCGTCGTATCGTGTCGCCCAGCTTGGCGTCGGCCTGGTCCCCGAGGGACGGCAGATTTTCCCGAACCTGTCCACGCGCGAGAACCTGGTGGCGACCGCGTCGAACCGGCTGGGCGCGCCGAATCCGTGGACGCTGGACAAGGTCTGCGACCTGTTTCCGCGTCTCGGCGAGCGGCTTGGCCAGATGGGGAACCTGTTGTCGGGCGGTGAGCAGCAGATGCTGGCGGTCGGCCGGGCGCTCATGACCAACCCACGGCTCCTGATCCTCGACGAGGCGACCGAAGGTCTGGCGCCGCTGATCCGCGCCGAGATTTGGCAATGCCTGACGCGGCTGAAAGCGGCCGGCCAGTCGATCCTGGTGATCGACAAGAACGTCGAGGCGCTGACCCGCATCGCCGACCGGCACTATCTGATCGAGCGCGGCAAGGTGGTGTGGTCAGGCACGTCGGCGGAACTTGCCGCAGCACCCGAGGTGCAGCACCAGTATCTCGGGATTTAGTTCGTCTCTCATGTGGTCATGACGCGGCTGGCGTTGTTGGCTATATAGCGGTCCGATGGCGACGCTCTCCGACCAGGGCTTTCTCGAATTCGACGGTCTGCGGCTGGAATACCGCATGGTCGGCCCGCGCCCCGATGAAACGCCGACGTTGGTCCTGCTGCACGAAGGGCTGGGCTGCGCCGCCATGTGGGGCGATTTCCCGCAACGGCTTTCGGATGCCACCGGGCTTGGCGTGTTCGCCTATTCGCGCGTCGGCTACGGTCAGTCCAGCCCGGCGACGCTGCCGCGCACACTCGACTTCATGCATGTCGAGGCGCGGCGAACGCTGCCGCGCCTGCTGAACGAAATCGGCTTTCGCCGCGGCTTGCTGATCGGCCACAGCGATGGCGCGTCCATTGCCGCGATCTATGCCGGCAGCGTCGAGGATCACCGTGTGCGCGGGCTGGTTCTGATGGCGCCGCATTTCATCGTCGAGGATGTGACCATCAATTCCATCCGCGAAATCCGGCGCGCGTTCGACACCACCGACGTGCGCGCGCGCTTTGCGCGCTGGCATGCCGATCCCGACGCCACGGTGCGCGGCTGGACCGATGTCTGGATGACCAACGATTTCGGCGTTTGGGACATTCGCGAGGACCTCGCTTATATCCGTGTGCCGATCCTCATCATCCAGGGCGAGCACGATCACTACGGCACGGAACGGCAGATCGAGATCGCCCGCGAGGAGTGCTATTGCCCGGTCGATACCCTGCTGATCCCCGGCATCCAGCACGTCCCGCACCGTGAGGCACCGGTACAGACGCTGGCTGCTATCGTCGACTTCCGCGAGCGTTTGCTGCCGGATCACGAGGACGAGCGACTCGCCGCCGCGCGCTGATTTTTTTCACAATCCCTTACCCGCCTCATCCTGAGGAGCGTCCAGGCGCGCGTCTCGAAGGACGGGGCGGCCTCGTGGTTCGAGACGCCGCGCAGGGCGCGGCTCCTCATCATGAGGCCGGGAGGTTCCGTTAAGCCGGCAGGTTTCATGAGATCGGCAGGGTCCAATTTCGAGGCGAACCGGGATTGCCTGCACTATCAAACATGAATTATAATGCATGATATGGTGACCACCAAAACCATGTCATCCGGCGAACTGCTCGATTCGGGGCGGGCTGATGCAGTCTTCGCCGGCGAGATCGGCCGCATGGTGCGGCTCGGCCGCGCCAAGCGCGGCATGTCGCGGCGACAGCTCGCGCAGGATTCGGGAACGTCGGAGCGTTATCTCGCGCAGATCGAAAGCGGGGCCGGCAATCCGTCCGTGCTGGTGATGCACGCGATCGCCGATGCGCTGGAGCTGCCGCTTGTCGAACTGCTGCCGAGAGCGGGGAATCGTTCCGCCGCCTATGCGCGGATCGTCGATCTTCTGGGGCGCGTTCCTCCGGCCGATCTGCCGTCGATTGCCGATGCGATCGAGCGCCGGATCGAGCAGGCGGTCGCGCCCGACCGTGCCCACCGCATCGGGCTGGTTGGGCTGCGCGGCGGAGGCAAGTCCACGCTCGGCGCATTGCTGGCGGACAAGCTCGACGTGCCGTTTATCGAGCTCGACCGCATGGTGGAGCAGGAGTACGGCGCGAGCCTGCCGCTCTTGATCGAGATGTCGGGGGTCGCCACCTTCCGGCGGCACGAACGCGCGTGCCTCGAGCGCGTTATCGTCGAGAACGACGCGGCTGTGATTGCGACAGCCGGCGGCATCGTCTCCGACGCGGAAACCTACGGCTTGCTGCTGCGCCGCACGCACACGGTCTGGATCACCGCGCGTCCCGACGAGCACATGGGCCGGGTGATGAAGCAGGGCGACTTCCGGCCGATGGCGCGCAACCGCGAGGCGATGGCCGATCTTCACGCCATCCTCGAAGCGCGCCGCGGCGATTACGCGCGGGCGGAAGCAACGCTCGATACGTCCGGAGCGACGATTCAGCAGAGCCTCGCGAAACTGTCGAAGCTCGTCGCGCCGTGGATGAAGGGTGAGCGTCATGGCTGATGCGGATCGCAAGCTCGCCGGCGGCGCCGACCGGATCGACTTCGTTACCGATCCGTCGCGCTACCACCATTGGAAACTTTCCGTCGAGGGCGACGTGGCAACGTTGCTGATGGATGTGGACGAGAACGCGCCGCTGTTCCCTGGCTATCAGCTCAAGCTCAACTCCTACGATCTCGGTGTCGATATCGAGCTTGCGGATGCGTTGGAGCGGTTGCGTTTCGAACATCCGCAGGTGCGGGTGATCCTGCTGCGATCCGGCAAGCCGCGCGTGTTCTGCGCCGGCGCCAACATCCGCATGCTGGCCGGCGCCACGCACGCCCACAAGGTGAACTTCTGCAAGTTCACCAACGAGACCCGAAACGGCATCGAGGACGCGAGCGAATATTCCGGCCAGCGCATGATCGCGGTCGTCACCGGCTCGTGCGCCGGCGGCGGCTATGAACTGGCGCTCGCCGCCGACCACATCATTCTCACGGATGACGGATCGTCCACCGTGTCGCCGCCGGAATTGCCGCTGCTTGCGGTGC
>JAFKKQ010000479.1 GCA_017304505.1 Hyphomicrobiales bacterium
CCCTTCATGAAGCGATTGCGGATCAACATCGGGTCGCGCGGCGTCTGCGCGGTCCCCGGCTTGTCGTCGATCTTCACCGCCAGCAGCAGCAGACCGTCCTCATTGAAGCGCCGGTTCAGCATCTCCTCGAAATGCGCCTCGTCGCGCACCCAATGGCTGTTGGCGATGCCGGCGCCCTTGGCGATGGCGACGATATCGGCCGCCCCGGCGGTCGCGGTCTGCTGCTTGCCGGTGATCTGATAAACGCCGTTGTCCCAGATCACGATCGTCAGGTTGCGCGGCGCCACCTTGCCGATGGTCGTCAGACAGCCGAGCGACATCAGGATGGAGCCATCGCCCTCGAGCGCGATCACCCCACGCTCGGGTTGCGCCAGCGCGACGCCCATCGCGATCGGACAGGCCAGGCCCATGCTGCCGAGCATGTAGAAGTTCTGCGACCGGTGCCCCGCCGCATAAAGATCGAAGTTGGAATTGCCGATGCCCGCGACCACCGCCTCGTCGTGCTTCAACTTGGCGACCAGACGCTTGGTCAGATCGGCGCGGTTCAGTCTTTTGATTGTCGATGTCATGGTCGATGTCATGCGGATTTCAGCTTCTCATTTCCGGCCGGATTGCCGCCGGTCAAAAGCGGCGACAGGATGAACGCCACCGACGCCTGCGTCATGAACGCCTGCTTGATCGAACGGTCGACAACGAACGGCATCGTCGCTTCGTCCGTCAATGTGTGATGGGCGATGCCAAGCGAATCCAGAACCGGGCGCATGGTCCTCGCCACGAGCTGCTGGCCGACGTTGAATTCGCCCATCGTGCCGCGCTCCGAGATCACCATCACCACCGGAATCTGCGAGGGCACGGTCAGCGAGGCGAGCGCATTGGCGATCAGCGCAAACCCACTGGTCTGCATCATCAGCACGCTTCTCATGCCGCCCATCCAGGCGCCGGAGACGACGCCGACGGCCTCGTCCTCGCGCGTGGTGCAGATCGAGCGAAAATAATTGTCGGAGGTGACGCCGGTGAGCAGGGGCGTCAACACGTTGTCGGGAACGTAGGTCACCAGCCGGACGTCGTTGTCCTTAAGCACTTTTAGAAAAGCATCCGACCAAGCCATTCGCCGCGGCTCCCATGAGAAAAGAGGCGTTTATCTATCACGCGGAATGCGCAACAGTAACCCATCGCCGGACGAAAGACCCGGGACAAGGAAACGGCCACACGGAGCAACCTCATGACCACGATCGGCCGACGCACATTTCTGGCAGGCTCGGCGGCCGCCGCCTTCGTCGGAACCAGTACGGCACTTACCGAGGATTACACCACCCGGCCGATCACGCTGGTCGTGGGTTACTCCGCGGGCGGCGGCAACGACATCCTGGCGCGGATCGCCGCCGAGAAGATGAGTCCGCTGCTCGGCCAGCAGATCGTGATCGAGAACCGCGGCGGCGCCGGCGGCTCCATCGCCACGCGCCAAATCGCGCGCGCCGCGCCGGACGGCTACACGCTGGGTCTTGGCGGCACCGGCACGCTGGCGATCGACCCGACGCTTTATCCCAACGTCGGCTACGATTCGCGCAAGGACTTCGCGCCGATCGGCCTGATCGGCACCAGCGCGCTGGTCCTGGTCGTTCATCCCTCGATCCCGGCCCACAACGTCAAAGAGCTGATCGCCTACGCCAAGGCCAATCCCGGCAAGCTGACTTACGCCTCGGCGGGCGTCGGCAGCGGCATTCACCTTGCGGCGGCGTACTTCGGCTTCCAGGCCGGCCTCAACCTGATCCACGTGCCCTATAAGGGCACCGGGCCGGCGCTGGCGGACCTCGTCGGCGGCCATGTCTCGATGTATTTCAGCTCGATGCCGCCCGCGATCAGCCTCGTCAAGGACGGCAAGGTGCGTGCGCTTGGCGTCACCGGCTTGAAGCGCTCGCCGATCTTCCCCGAACTGCCGACCATCGCCGAGGCGGCGCTGCCGGGCTTCGAGGCCGTCCTGCATTACGGCATCGTCGCACCGGCCGGCACGCCGAAACCGATCGTCACCAAGCTCAACGCCGCGCTCCGGCAGGCCGTCATGTCCGACGACCTCAAGAAGAAGCTTGCCGCCGACGGCACCGAGCCGCTCCCCTCGACGCCGGAGGAATACGCTGCGGACATCGATAAGGAAGAAACCAAATGGTCGGACATCGTGAGAAAATCCGGCGCCAAGGTGCAATAGCGTCAGCGTTGAAAATAGCGACCCAATGAACTTCGACTTCACGGAAGAACAAAAGCTGTTTGCGGAATCCGTGCGCAAATTCGCACAGGCTCACCTGGCGAAGGACGCGCTTGAGCGTGCGCACGATCCTCACTTTCCCTTCGACGTGGCCAAGCTGATGAGCGCCCAGGGCCTCATGGGCATCACCATCCCCGAGGCAGACGGCGGCCAAGGCGGCTCCCTGATGGACGCCGTCATCGCCATCGAGCAGACCGCGGCGGTGTGCCCGCGCAGCGCCGACGTGGTGCAGTTCGGAAATTTCGGCCCGATCCGCACCTTCGCCGAATACGGCAGTCCGTATCAGAAGAAGAAATGGCTCACGGAATGCCTCGCCGGCAACGCCGTCATCAGCCTTGGCATGAGCGAGCCGGACGCGGGCTCGGCCGCGACCGACTTGAAAACCAGCGCCACGCCGGACGGCGACGGCTACCGCATCGACGGCACCAAGGTGTTCTCCACCTTCAGCCCCGAAGCCGCGGTCTTCCTGGTTTATGTGCGATACGCACCGGGCGTGGGCGGCATCGGCTCGGTGCTGGTGGAGCGCGGCGCGCCGGGCTTTACCATCGGCACTCCGCAGGAGTTCATGAGCGGCGAATTGTGGAGCGAGTTGCACTTCGACAATTGCCGCATTCCTGCGGAGAACGTGCTGCTCGGCCCCGGTGGCTTCAAGAAGCAGATGGCGAGCTTCAACGTCGAACGGCTCGGCAACACCGCCCGCGCATTGGCGTTCGGCCGCTACTGCTACGAGCGCGCCCGCGAGCACGCCAATGTGCGCCAGCAATTCGGCCGGCCGCTTGCCGAATTCCAGGGCCTGCAATGGAAATTCGCCGACATGGCGATCAAGCTTGAGGGCGCACAGCTCCTGCTCTACCGCGCCGCTGCCAACGCCGACCGCGGCCTGCCTTCGGCGTATGAGACCGCAGTGGCGAAGGCCGCGTGCAACCAGGCGGGCTTCGACGTGGCTCATGAATCGATGCAGATCATGGGCGCGGCCGGCTACAGTAAATCGTCGCTGGTGGAATATTGCATGCGGCGCTGCCGCGGCTGGATGATCGCCGGCGGCTCCATCGAGATGCTGAAGAACCGCATCGCCGAACACGTGCTCGACCGGAGATTCAGCCAGCGCCCGCCCAAGCCGAAAGCGCCAGGGGCGACCGAGTGAACAAGCCTCTTGCGCAAGTCTCGCTCGCGCAGGCCCTGCTTGCGCCGCAGTCGGTCGCGATCATCGGCCAGTCCAACGATGCGACCAAGACTGCCGGACGGCCGCTGAAGTACCTGCGGCAGGCGGGCTATGCCGGCCGCATCTATCCAATCAACCCGCGACGCGACACGGTGCTCGGCGAGCGCGCATGGCCGTCGCTCGCGGCTCTGCCGGAGGTGCCGGATCACGCCTACATCGTCGCCTCGACCGACGCCACGATGGAGGCCATCGAGGAATGCGGCCGGCTCGGCGTGCCGGTCGTCACCGCACTCGCCAACGGTTTCAGCGAGGCCGGCGCGGAGGGGACGGCGCGCGAGGCGCGCATCCGCGACATCATCAAGGAAACCGGCACGCGCATCGTCGGGCCTTCGAGCCTCGGCGTGGTCGATCTGCGCCACAAAACGTTCCTGACCGCCAATGCCGCGTTCGACGAACCGGACCTGCCGGTCGGGCGCGTCTTTGCCGCTTCGCACTCGGGAGGAATGATCGGCACGTTCCTTTCGCGCGGCAAGGCGCGCGGCATTCACTTCGCCGGACTGGTGTCGGTCGGCAACGAGGTCGATCTTTCCATCGGCGAGATTTGCCAGGCGACGCTCGAGGACCCCGGCATCGACGGCTACGTGCTGTTCCTCGAAACCATGCGCAAGGCGGATGCGCTGCGCACCTTCGCGCTCGAAGCCGCCGCACGCGGCAAGCCGGTGCTGGCCTATAAGCTTGGCCGCTCGGCCGCGGCGCGCGAATTGGCCGTCTCGCACACCGGC
>JAFKKQ010000480.1 GCA_017304505.1 Hyphomicrobiales bacterium
GGCCTACGCGGCCCGCGTGCTGACACGCGGCCATCTCAAGGTCGTGGCCGTCGGCGACATCGACGCGGCGACGCTCGGCAAGACATTGGATCACGTGTTCGGCGCATTGCCCGCGGACGGCAAGCTTGCAACGATTGCGGACCGGACGTTGCGCGAAGGCGGCAAGCGGGTTGTCGTAGCGCTCAACGTGCCGCAGTCGGTGGTGCGCATGGGCGGCGCCGGCGTTCCGCGCAACGACCCGGATTTCATCGCCGCCTATATCGTCAATCACATTCTCGGCGGCGGCTCATTCACGTCGCGGCTTTACAACGAGGTGCGCGAGAAGCGCGGCCTGGTCTACGGCGTCTCGTCCTATCTGATGACGCTCCGGCACAGCGCGTTGTTCATGGTCGGCACCCAGGCCGGCAGCGATCACACGCGCGAGGCGGTGGAGTTGATCGAGGAACAAATCCGCCACATGGCCGACGAAGGGCCGACCGAGGCCGAACTGTCCAAGGCCAAGGCGTACCTCAAGGGTGCGTACGTCCTGAATCTCGATACGTCGGGCAAGATTGCGAGCGTGCTGCTGCAGAACCAGCTCGACAACCTCGGCATCGACTATATCGATAGGCGGCGGCAGCTGATCGACGCGGTCACGCTCGACGATGCCCGGCGCGCCGCCAAGCGGCTCGCGGCAGGCGGCCTGCTCACAACCGTGGTTGGGGAACCCAAGGGCCTGGCCTCCAGGGAGCCGAGCCCCTGAGCGCAGCATGATCCGGGTCACCGACCAGATCGGCATCGACGAGAGCGAGATCGACGAAAGTTTCGTCCGCTCCTCCGGTCCCGGCGGGCAGAACGTCAACAAGCTGTCCACCGCGGTGCAGCTTCGGTTCGATGTCCGGCGCTCGCCGGCGCTGCCCAACGACGTCGCCGTGCGCCTGATGCGGCTTGCCGGAAAGCGCATGACAAAGGACGGCGTGCTGGTTCTGATCGCGCAAAATCACCGCACCCAGGAGCGCAATCGCGCCGAAGCGCTGGAACGGCTGATTGCGCTGATTCAGGAGGCCGCAGTGCGGCCGGTGCCGCGCCGCGCGACCAAGCCCACCAAAGCCTCCAAGCTGCGGCGCATCGAAGGCAAGAAACATCGCTCCGGCATCAAGAATCTGCGGCAGGCCAAACCGTCGTGGGATTAGGGCATGATCCCGAAAGGTGGATCGCCCTTCATTCCCCGCCAATTGGGTCGACCGCGAAGTTCGCCGGTGGCTGGCCCGTCCGATAGCGTTCCCACATCGTCGAATAAGCCGCTTCGATATTCCGGGCGAACCGCCGGGTGTCGAAAAGCGCGGCGGTGTCGCGATTTTGCGCAAGCCTTGTTTTGACCGATCGGAGAAACGCCGGATCTCGAGCAAGCTTCAACGCCAGCGCCCGGTAATCCCCAAGCGAGGTGGTCGCCAGATCGTACAGGCCGGTCGCATGAAGCAGGCTTGCCGCGACACGCCCGGCAAACGTCGAACCGAGACACGTCAGAACGGGTAGCCCAACCCAAAGCGCATCGCTTGCGGTCGTGTGCGCATTGTAATGAAGCGTATCCAGAAAGAGATCGGCCAGCCGGTGCCGCGCCAAGTGGTCCGCTGAAGTCATCCTCGGTGCGAAGACCAGGCGCTCCGGCGAAATCTCGGAGGCCGCGGCGTGCCGGCGCAGGTTCTCAGAAGCTCTGGAGTCGGCGTCGAGCAGCCAAAGGACGCTATCCGGAACGTCTCGGAGAAGGCCCATCCACACCGCAAACACATCCGGCGTAATCTTGAACGTATTGTTGAAACAGCAAAATACGAAACCGGTCTCGGGGAGCCCGCACTGGCTGCGCGTCGGCGTATGTTCGGCGATGGGCCGCTTCGAGTCGTTGACCTGATAGCTGTGCGGCAGCCAGACGACGTTTTCCGTATAGGAATCGGTATCCGTCTCGGGAATCACCAATCGGTCCGCGAGGATGTAATCGAAATATCCGGCTCCCGTCGTACCGGGATAACCAAGGTAGGCGACCTGGATGGGCGCCGGCCTCGCCGCAAAAATATCCGGACTGGAATTCAGGGTCAGCCCGTTCAGATCGACCGCGATATCGACGTCCAGCTCCCGAACGAGCCCGGCAATCTCGGATGGCGTTTTCGGCCAAGTGTCGATGTAATGCTCGAACGCCTCCTTGATCCGATTGTTGAGACCGGATGGCCGCGGCGGCCCCAGCGATATGGCGGTCCATTCGAAACGCGACCTGTCGTGATGCTCGAACAGCCCAGCCGTCAGATGGCCCGTGGCGTGTTCGTTAAAATCCGAGGAGAAGTATGCAACGCGAATCCGCTCATGAGTGCGAATCTCGCGCCGCTCCTCCTTCGACAAAATGGAGGGAAATTTATCCGCGATATAGGCTTCGGCGCATTTGCGCTGATCCGCGGCGGTGGCGGGAATGGAAAGAATGGAGAACGGAACGGCCGCCGGGCGCCCTTTTCTTATCGCGGAGAGAACGCCCGCAATATCGGCGTCGAGATCGCGCCAATCGCACAAGTGCATCTTGGCGTGCAAGCGGCTGCCTTGCAGATAAGGCAAGTCCGGCTTGATCTTGAGCGCTGTGTCGTAGGCGGCGAATGCGTTGCCATATTGCTTCAGCTCGGCGAACAGATTTCCCCGGCCGTACCACGCTTCGGCAAGATTCGCGTTGAGCGCCAGCGCTTTGTCGTAGGCGGCAAATGCCCGATCGTATTGCTTCAGATCGTTCAGAACCTGGCCGCGGCCGCACCATGCCTTGGCAAGGTTGGGCTTCAGAAGCAGCGCCCTCTCATAGGCGCCCAAAGCCGGGTCACGCAATCGAAGCTGCGCCAGTGCATTGCCCTTGTTGTAAAAGGCATCCGCGTAGTTCGGGTTGATCGCAATGGCCCGGTCGAAGTCACCGATGGCATCGGCGTAACGCTTCAAATCGCCCAGAACGACGCCGCGATTGCTCCACGTTTCCGCCACGGTGGAATTGATGGCCAGCGCCTGGTCGAAACGTTCCAACGCCTCGGCCGGCCTTTTCAGATTCTTGAGGATGATTCCGTAATTATAGAACGTGACATCGGATGCCGCGTTCTCGTCGAGCGCCAGCTTCGCATAACGCTCGGCTTCTCCGTATCGCCCAAGCTGTGTCAACAGCACCGCAAGAAGGTTGAGCCCGGCAACATGCCGGGGCTGCTTTCGGAGGAGTTTCTTGAAGGCTTGTTCGGCCTCTTTCGTCTTGCCAGCCTGAAAAAGCGTCAGCGCTTGCCGGAACGTTTCGTCGACCAGGGGATTCACGCGCCGCTGTTTCCAAATTTGAAAGATGCAGCCTTATCATTCTACCGAGAAGGCTTATACACGGAGCCGCGGCTTGGCCGATAGCCGGCCCCCTGCGGCCTTTGCGGAGGTTCCGCAGGCTGCCGCAACCGGACCGTCACCGCAGCCGTGAATAGCCGGGAAAGCTTGGCCCCGCGTCTCTTCAAGCCAGCCAAAATGACTAGAATCCAACCCCGTCTCGAATCAGGCCGCCCATGCCCGTCCGCCAACTCGCCGAAACCGTCATCAACCGCATTGCCGCCGGCGAGGTGGTCGAGCGCCCGGCCAGCGTGGTCAAGGAACTGGTCGAGAACGCGCTGGACGCCGGTGCGCGGCGCGTTGAGATCGCGACCGGCGGCGGCGGCCGCAACCTGATCCGCGTCGTCGACGACGGCGCCGGCATGACCCGCGCCGACCTTGAGCTTGCGGTCGAGCGCCACGCCACCTCCAAGCTCGACGGCGACGACCTTCTCCAGATCGACACGCTGGGCTTCCGCGGTGAGGCGCTGCCGTCGATCGGGTCGGTGGCGCGGCTCGCCATCGCCACCCGTCACGGCAGCGAGCCCAACGCCTGGGCTATCGGCGTCGAGGGTGGGACGAAGTCGGCGGCACGCCCCGCCGCTCTGTCGAAGGGCACGCGGGTCGAGGTCACGGACCTGTTCTATGCGACGCCGGCTCGTCTAAAGTTTCTCAAGAGCGATCGCGCCGAAGCCGAGGCGGTGC
Organism: Hyphomicrobiales bacterium; assembly: GCA_017304505.1. Classification (GTDB taxonomy): domain Bacteria; phylum Pseudomonadota; class Alphaproteobacteria; order Rhizobiales; family Xanthobacteraceae; genus Z2-YC6860. The sequence goes on from JAFKKQ010000480.1 coordinate 4,042, forward strand.
GTGACGTGGTGCGGCGGCTGGCGATGAGCCGGCCGGATGTCGCCTTCACGCTGGCGAGCGAGGAGCGCGCGCCGACAACGTGGCCTGCGGCGCTGCCCGGCGCTGCCGGGCGGCTGGCGCGGCTTGCCGATGTGCTTGGCTCGGACTTCCGCGCCAACGCCA
>JAFKKQ010000481.1:0-985 GCA_017304505.1 Hyphomicrobiales bacterium
TCGCCGATGACGTATTCCGGTGCGTCATGCAGCAGGATTTCCAGCCGCGCGTCCCGGTCGAGATTCGGCCACCGCGCCCGCGCCACCACCTCGACCAGCAAGGTGTGTTGCGCCACGGAGAAGATATGCGCGCCCTCGGTCTGGCCGTTCCAGCGTCCGACCCGCGCGAGCCCGTGTGCGATGTCGGCCATTTCGACATCGAGCGGCGAGGGGTCGAGCAGATCGAGCCGCCGTCCCGACAGCATGCGCTGCCAGGCTCGGTTGTCGTTGAAGGTGCCGGCTTTGACCGGCGGACGTGTCGGCTTTTTCGGCATGAACGCTGTCGCGGTTATCGGCGCTTGGCGGCGTGCTGACAAGCCGGGTCCTGACAAGCGATATGCCGGTGGCATTTCACCAGGTGATCGTTGACCATGCCGACAGCCTGCATGAAGGCATAAACGATGGTCGGGCCGACAAACTTGAAGCCGCGCGTGGCCAACTCCTTCGAGATTTTCTGCGACAGCGCGGTTTCTGCGGGCACCTGTTTAGTATCACGGAAGGTGTTCACCTTCGGCTTGCCGTCGAGGAAGTCCCACAGCAGCGCCGAGAAGCCCGGACCCTTTTCCATCGCCTCGAGCCAGGCGCGCGCGGACAGCACCGCGCCGTCGATCTTCAGCCGGTTGCGCACGATGCCGGTGTCCGCCATCAGCTTGGCCTTCTTGCGGGCATCGTAACGGGCGATTTTGTGTGGATCGAAGCCGTCGAAGGCGCGGCGGAAATTGTCGCGCTTGCGCAGGATGGTGATCCACGACAGTCCGGCCTGAAAACCGTCGAGCACGAGCTTCTCGTAGAGCGCGCGATCGTCGTATTCGGGCACGCCCCATTCTTCGTCGTGATAGGCGATGTAGAGCGCATCGTCTTTGCCGGGCCACGGGCAACGGTGCAAGCCATCGGAATGGATGAGGGGAGCCGACATCAGCCGGTTTCTCCGGGCCAGTCGAAGTTC
>JAFKKQ010000481.1:1004-8458 GCA_017304505.1 Hyphomicrobiales bacterium
CCGGCTTGCGCGGCTCGACGACAATGCCGCCGGCCACGAGCGGCAGCCCGGCCGCGCGTGCGTCGGCCACGCGGTCGAGGCGCAACAGCGCCAGCCCGTTCGCGCCGGCGTGTGAGCCGATGGTGCCGACCGTCTTGTCGCCGGCCACCACCGTCATGCCGGCATCGGGAAGGAAGCCGTCGCCGGCCGCAACCGGCACGATGCGCGAGCGCGCTGTGCCGCGATGCTGCATACGCGACACGACCTCCTGTCCGACATAACAGCCCTTGTCGAAATCGATGCCGGCAAGCTGGTCCATGTCCGTCTCATGGGGGAACGCCTCGCCGTAGGCGAAGTCGAGCCCGCCGCGCGGCACGCCGAGCGCGATGCGATGGGCCTCGTAAGCGGAAGCGTCGACCAATTCTGCGCCGAGGCTTGCGGCGGCCTCCGCGGCGCGGTCGAGCGGCAGCATGATCCGAATGCCGAGTCCGGGCAGGCGCGGGTCGGCATAGAGCAGACCGCCGTCGGTCGTCCCGTTCCCGTCCCAGGCCGCCAGCACGCCAAGCGTCGCCGACAGGTCTTCGCAGACGACCTTGGCGCGCAGCTTGTAGAAGTTGAGCTTTGCGACCAGCGCGGGCGCCAATGCCCGAGCCGTGTCGAGGAAAAAGCCGCCGCCGTCCTTGGCCGGTGCCTCGGCGACGATGCAATCGACGATGATCTTGCCTTGCGGCGTGAGCAGGGCGCCGAACCGCGCGTGTCCGGGGCCGACCTTGGTGACGTCGGTGGTGAGCAGCCCGTTGAGGAAGGCGCGCGAATCATCGCCTGCGACCTTGACCACGCCGCGGTCGGGAAGAAGTGCAGCCTTCATGCCATTCCTGTTGTCTCGGCCTTGATCGAACGTAAGTCCCTCGCCCGGGCCGCTCAAGGGCGACATCGGGGGCCGCTTCAGCCGGATCAACCAAACGCGGCGTTATCGCAGATATACCACGCTAATACCAAGACGGGAGATGGGTGATTACTCTCAATCTCCGATTGCCACCCGGCCAAGCGTCCGTACTAATGCCCGGCATATCTGTCGCCTGGGGGGGCCGGCGAACTGAAAAGCCGGACAATTTGGAGAATGCCCAAGTGCAGCGCGCTTTCGCGCCGCATGAGGGACCTATGAACCACGAACTCACCCTGCTGAAGATCCTCATCGTATCGGAAGCCGCGGCTGAGCGTGCGCGGGTGCGCCGTGCGGCCGTGCATGCGTCGGTGCCCATCGAGGTGACCGAAGTCGAGGCCGCGGCGGATGCGTCCGCAGCGCGTCAAACACTTGCGAGCGATGCGTTTGACGTGGTGTTTTTCGATTCCCGCATGCCGAAGAACGAGCGGCAGCTTGTGCTGGACGCGATCCGCGCCGCGCCCAGCCGGCCGCTGGCGATCCTGATCGGCGCTGCAGAGATGAAAACGCGCGAGGTCCTGACCGACGGCCTCGAGGTTGATGGCTTGCTCGCCAAGCCGATCGAGCCTGCCGAGGTGACCGAACTGGTCGGTAACTGCATTCGCGCGCGCGTGCCAAGTCGGGTGCTGATCGTGGATGACTCGTCCACGGTCCGTGCGATCGTGCACAAGGTTCTCCAAGCGAGTCGCTTCCGCCTCAACGCCGAAGAAGCCAGCGAGGGAAAGGCCGCCGTCGAACGGGTGGAGAGGCAGCGTTTCGATATCGTGTTCCTGGATTGTCACATGCCGGGAGTCGACGGATTTGCGACTCTCGGACAGCTCAGGCGTGTCCAGCCCGACATCAAGGTGGTGATGATCACCGGAACACGCGACATGCGGATCGAAGATCGCGCCCGTGCCGAAGGGGCGCGCGACTTTCTTTACAAGCCGTTCTTCGCCAAGGACATCGATGCCGTGCTGAACCGGCTGTTCGGTCTGATGCGGCCCCGCTGGAATTGATCGCGTCTGCGGCGCGATGTCGGGCCGAGGTTCCCTGTTCCGGAATCGGGGGACAGGTCGCCGCTACTGGCGGGCGATCTCGACGCTGAACTCGCCGTTGCGGATGCGCTTGGACAGGCTGTCGGCGTATTTCGCTGCGGCGTCTTCGCCGTAAGTCGAAACCAGCTCGGCGAATGCCGCGAACAGGCAGGACATCGCCATGCAATCGCCGTCGATGCCGTCGTGCCGCGCTTCGGCCCAGGCTTCGCTGATGTAGCCGAGCGCCGCCATCTTCTGTTCGCGCTCAGGTGCCGGCTCGCCGCTTTGGTCAGTCGGTGTCACGGTGTCCATGTTCGCAAATGGGCGAAAGCGCGCCGTTCGTGCTGGGTCGGAGGCACGCTATCACGCGAGTGGGCCGCGCCTAGGCATAAGTTGCGGAAGGGTTAATTGCGGCCCGCAATTGTGGATCAATTGGTGTAGCGCGCGGTGATCTCACGCGAAATCCGGGCGCCCTCATCGAGGTAGCGTCGCACCGCGACGGTCGCCGCAGGGGTGCAGGTGCGGTAGGTTTGCTGGAAGCTGTGGAAGCCGCGGTTGAAGTTGCCCACCAGCCGGTCGTGCCGCTCACCGCTCGGGGCTTCGGCCTCGAGCAGCGCTTGCATCTGGTCGCGCCATTTCGAGCCCTCGTTGGCCCCGCACAGCGCGCGAAGGTAGTGCAGCGCGCCGAGGATTTGGGCAAGCCGCATCAGTTCGCCATCGAATGGGGCGGGGCCGCCTCGCAGCGAGTGCGGAGGCGTCTCCTTCGGCGCATTGGCGCCGCCACGGGGGCTTTGCCCCGACACGATGAGGGCGACGGCGACTAGGGTCAGGATGCGCTTGAGCATCAGCATCGGGGCCGGCGAGATATGCGCTGCGCATGGGCCCGGCGCAAGGCGGCAGGGCCACCGAGCAGTCCGGGTTAAGCGACCGGCTCCATGCGTTCGAAAGCCGCGGCGACAATTTCCGCCAAGCCGTCCGTGGTCTTGAGGCTCGAAAGCTCCGCCGGGCGCAGCCAGCGTGCTTCGGAAAGCTCCTCGTTCAGCCGCGGTTCGCCCGCGATCCATCGCGTGGCAAAGCACAGGATGACGAAGTGACGCGACACGCGGCCTTGGTCGTCACGCACCACCACTTCGCGATGGCCGGCGAGCGCCACCGGTTCAACGGCCATGCCGGTTTCTTCGTCGATTTCGCGCACCAGCGCCTCGGTCAGCGTTTCGCCGGTCTCGACCACGCCGCCCGGCATCGTCCAGACCCCGAGGGCCGGGCCGCGGGCGCGTTGGGTCACCAGGACACGGCCATCGCGAATGATGGCGGCACTGACGGCGAGATAGGGGTGATTCGGATAGGCGCGGGCATCGGGGGCGGTGTTCATCCGCCGAATATAGCATCGATCGCGCCTTGAGGCCCACGCCGTTCGGCTGCTCTGATTTCGGAGCCGTTGATTACCGCGGCGGCGCGCGCGATCAGCGGGCGCAGACGGGCAACGGCCCCCTGGGCCAGGGCCTCGGCCACGGGCGCGTTTCGGTGGGCCACCATCATGTCGCGCGCTTGCGACAGCACGATGTTCAGCGTTCCCGAAACCCGGTCGAGCGCTTCCCGAATCGCGGGGTCCGCAGCCTCATAAGCGCGGATGACCGTATTGCGATCGCTGAAGCGGGAGGCGGCGAAATGCTCGGCGTAGGTTTTCGGCCGCCACGCCCGCAGATCGTCAAGGCATTCCGGCATCGAAGCGATCATCTCAAGCATCATGATGGCTTCGGTGAAATGATTGAGATAATCGGTGGAAAGTCCGGTCGACGGATTGATATTGGGGATGTCGCGTCCGGCCGGGGCCTGGCAAGGAGCGGCTGCGTCGGGTTCGACCGTGCAGTCGGCGGCGGGCGCGGGCATGGGTCGACGATCCGGTGCCAATGGGGAGCAGTGTTGCCGCTACGGGTTAATTCGTCGCTAAGACCGGCCGTCTTGGCCGGCCGCCGGGTCAAGTGAGGCCGTTGCCATGTGCGGACGCTATTGCATCATCAGCCCGCCGGAGGCGATCCGGCAGCTGTTTCGCTACCCGGAGCAGCCGAACTTTCCGCCGCGTTACAATATCGCCCCGACCCAGCCGGTGCCCATCGTGCGGATGGAGAACGGTGAGCGCCATTTCACGTTGGTGCGATGGGGATTGATCCCGGCCTGGGTGAAGGACCCCAAGGGTTTTTCTTTGCTGATCAACGCGCGGGGTGAATCGGTCAACGACAAGCCTGCGTGCCCGATCGCCTATGCCGGATTGTGGGAAACGTGGACCGGACCGAACGGCGAGGAAATGGAAACTGCGGCCATCATCACGACGCAGGCCAACGCGGAGATGGCGACGGTTCATCATCGCGCCCCGGCGATCGTTGCGCCGGAGCAGTTCGACTTCTGGCTCGACTGCGCAAATGTCGATGAAAGGCTCGCGGCCGAAGCGATCGGGCCTGCGCCGGACGGTGCAATGGAGGTCTACGAAGTTTCCAACGCGGTCAATCGCGTGGCCAACGATTCTTCGATGCTGGTCGAGCCTCACAGCGCCGACGCTTCGCCGCAGGAAACGGCACCGAAGCCGAGCCGCAGAGCCGGCAAAGACAAGAACGATCCACGCCAAGGCTCGTTGTTTTAAGGTTCGTTGTTTTAAGCCTCGTTGTTCTGAGCCGGGTCGCTCACCGTGCGACGGCCGCATGACAGCGATACCGCCCCGATTCCGCCCGCTTTGCGGTGCTCAAGCGCTCAAGCAAAACGTGGGGCGACCGATCGGCCATCGATGGAGGGGCTGATGAGGTTCGTGATCGTCGCAATTATGCTCTTGATCGCTGCGCTCCCGGCAGAGGCGCGTGGCCGGCGGCATTCGAACACCCAGCCGCAGCAGTCGGCGGCGGAGAAGGCGGAAAAGACCAAGGCCGCCGAGAGGGACTACAAGGCCGCGCTCGATCATATTCCCGACAAGAAGCCTGCCGATCCCTGGGGCGGGGTGCGATAACTGGCGAGGGCGATGTCTACAGCACCTTGCCCGGATTGAGGATGCCCTTCGGATCAAGCGTGCGCTTGAGTGTCTTCATCAGGTCGTAGGCCACCGGGTCCTTGATCCTCGGCAGGTAGTCGCGCTTAACGATGCCGACGCCGTGCTCAGCGGAAACCGAGCCGCCGTATTTCAGCACGATCTTGTAGACGACCTCGTTCATGTCGTCCCAGCGCTTGAGATACTCGGCTTTGTCGGCCCCGACCGGCTGGGTGATGTTGTAGTGGATGTTGCCGTCGCCGACGTGGCCAAACGGCATCGGCCGGCAGCCGGGAATGAGCTTGATGGCTGCGGCGTTGGCTTCCTCGATGAACGCCGGGATGTTGGCGACTGGCACCGACACGTCGTGTTTGATCGAGCCGCCTTCGCGGCTTTGCAATTCGCCGAACAGTTCGCGGATGCGCCAGAACGCCTTGGCTTGCTCGAAGCTTTCGGCGATGGTCGCGTCAAGCACGAGCCCTTTTTCCAGACCGTCGGCGAGAATCTGCTCCATCGACTCGCGCAGGCCGCTCTCGCGCTGCGACGACAACTCGATGAGAACGAGGTAGGGCGAGCGGGTGGCAAGAGGATCGCGCGTGGTGCCGCTGGAATGCTTGAGTACGATGTCGACGCCCTCGCGCGACATGATCTCGAAGCTCGTGACGCCGCCGGCGGTCACTTGCGAGGCCAGCCCGAGCAGATCGACCGCGGCTTGCACGGATGGCACTGCGGCCCATGCGGTTTCGACGGACTTCGGCCGCGGCACCAGACGCAGCACGGCCGCCGTGATGACACCGAGCGTGCCTTCGGCGCCGATGAAAAGGTCGCGCAGGTCGTAGCCGGTGTTGTCCTTCTTCAACTTGTTGAGGTTGTTCATGATGCGGCCATCGGCCAGCACCACCTCGAGGCCGAGGGCATGCGAGCGCGCGATGCCGTGCGCGAGGGCTGCCGTGCCGCCGGCATTGGTCGAGAGATTGCCGCCGATGGTACAGCTTCCCTCCGATGGCAGGAGCTGCGGATAGAGGCGGTCGACATTGGCTGCGGCTTCGCGTGTGCGCTGGAGCGTGACGCCGGCCTCAACGGTGATGGTGTTGGATACGGCATCGACCTCGCGAATCTTGTCGAGCCGTTGCAGCGACAGCACCACCTCGCCGTTGTGCGGGATCTGGCCGCCGACCAGCCCGGTGTTGCCGCCCTGCGGCACGATGGCGGTCGACGTTTCGTTGGCGATCTTCAGGATTTCGGAGACTTCGGCGGTCGAGCCCGGCCGCAGGATGGCCGGTGAGTGGCCGGTCCACAGCGCGCGGTGCTCGACCAGGAACGGCGCCTGCTTCTCGGGATCGGTGACCGCATTCTTCTCGCCGACGATGGCGATCATACGAGACAGGACGGCGGGGGATGCGGTGATGTTCGGTTTGGTCATGTCATTCATGGGACAGACTTTCCTTCGGCGCTGCCGCCCTGGCAAGTCGATCGTTAATGGCTTCGCCGAGGCCGGTCATGGGCACGCGCATGACGGCGATGGCGGCCGTGTCCGCCTGGTCGAGCGTGCGCAGATCGGAAAACAGGTTTGCCGCCGCCTCGATCAGATCCCCGGATGGCGACAGATTGAGGACGCGGATGGCTTGCTCCGCGCCGGGCGGCAGGCCCGCGCCGAACGCCAGCAGGGCCTCGCCGTGGCCGACGCGGTCGGCGTTGAGACGGACTCTGGCCCTCGGCGCATAGTGCGAGGTCATCATGCCCGGCGCGATCAGGGTTTCCGGATCGATGCCGCCGGCCGGCACATCCTCCAGATCGGCGCCAAGATCGGTGCCAAGCGCACGGATGATGTCCTCGCGCGGGAGGCCCCCGGGGCGCAGCAGCAGCGGCCGGCGGTCGAGCAAGGCGATGATGGTGGATTCAACGCCGACCGGCGTCGGACCGCCATCGAGGATCAGGTCGATCCGGCCACTGAGATCGTGGAAGACATGCTGCGCGGTGGTGGGCGAGACATGGCCGGAGCGGTTGGCGGAGGGCGCGACGATGGGCCGGCCAAGCTTGCTGAGGATGCACCGGGCGACGTCGTGGCTTGGCACCCGCACCGCGATGCTGTCGAGACCCGCGGTTGCGAGGTCCGTCACCGGGCAGCCGGCGCGCTTCTTCAGCACCAAGGTCAGCGGTCCCGGCCAGAATCGGGCGGCGAGCTTCTCCGCGGCAGCGTCAAACACCGCGAGGCGTTTGGCGGCAGCCAGATCGCCGACGTGGGCGATCAGCGGGTTGAACGACGGCCGGCCTTTGGCGGCATAGAGCCGGGCGACGGCTGGTCCGTTGGTGGCGTCGGCGCCGAGGCCATAGACGGTTTCTGTGGGAAACGCGACCAGGCCGCCACCGGCGAGGCAGGCTGCAGCTTCGGCGATGGCCGCGGGTTCGGCCGGCATGAGGCGGGTGGCAATGCCGTTGGCTGCCGCGGAATTTCTTGTCTTGGTTGTCGTTTTATCGAGGCCCTGCACCATAGCCGTTCACC
>JAFKKQ010000482.1 GCA_017304505.1 Hyphomicrobiales bacterium
TGCGTGTCGTTCAGCTCCATCATGCGCGATAGCAACAGCGGGCCCATTTCCGAGATCGTCGCGCGCACCGGATGGCCCTGCTCGCCGAACACGTCCCAGAACACGGCCGGGAATTCATCGGGCTGGTAATCGAAACCCAGGCTCTTGGCGCGCTTGACCAGCGCGTCCTTGGCCTCGCCGACGACGGAAATCCCCGAGAGGTCGCCCTTGATGTCGGCGGCAAAGACCGGAACGCCGGCACGCGACAGCCCTTCGGCAAGAACCTGCAGGGTGACGGTCTTGCCGGTGCCGGTGGCGCCGGTGACAAGGCCGTGGCGGTTGGCGAAGGCCAGGGTCAGAACGGCCGGCTGCTCGCCCTTGCCAACGAAAATCGTGCCGTCCTTGTCGACCTCAGCCATTGTCCGGCTCCGTCCATTCCATTTTCTTGGGACTTCCTGGGGACAAACCGCCCAAGTTTCGTCCACAATCAGCGGCGTAAGATGCGCGTTATCATAACGTGGAATTTGGCGTCCAAGGCAATGCAAATTCTCCTTTCGGAACGTGAAGCAACGTCACACCAACGAGGAACGAACCCATGAAAAAACTCGCGATCGCTGTTCTGCTGAGTGCGCTGTCGACCGCCGCCTATGCCGATAGCTGCAAGGGCCAAGCCACCGAGAAGAAGCTCGCCGGCGCGGCGCTGAACAGCTTCATGAAGAAATGCCAGTCGGACGCGCAGAAGTCCTGCGACACCTCCGCGGCCGCAAAGAAGCTCAACGGCGCGGCAAAGACCAGCTTCACCAAGAAGTGCGTCACTGACGCAGTTGGAAGCTGAAGGTTCACAAGACGCGATACGCGGCCGGCGCGGGTTCTGGTCCTGCGCCGGCGTCGCGCCGCCACGACGCCGGTTTGATCCTCATCTTGGATTGTAAATTTCATTATTCGCACGCATAGCGTGCCGGTCGATCTCGCCGCGACTCCCATCCCAACGTCCGCTGTGCATTCCGACGAGCGAAAATCCGCCGCCCGCACAGCGAGTTAACCACTTGTTTACCATAATAAAACAAGAGTTGCCGGCAAAGGCACCGAACCGAGCCCGTCACACCTTGCCTGATGAGGTGCCGGTTCCACGGAATCCACGGTTCCTGCGTGATCGCTTTTTGAAGATCGAAGGCAGGCGTGCGTCAGACACAAGCACCATACCAGCCGCTGAAAGACGAGACCGCCGCGGGCGAGGACCTCGCAACGGTCAACGCGCGTCTCGACAACCTGACGCGCCAACTCGAGCGCATGGCGCAAGAAAACGCGGCGCAAGAAAACGCGGCGCAAGAAAACGCGGCACCGGCCGACGAACACACGGGCGCCGGTAAAGCACAGAAGCCCGATGAACTCGTCGAAGCGCTGGCGCGACTCGACCGCAGGCTCGATCAGGTGATTGACGAAGGCCGCACCGCGGCACGCAACGCCGAGCAGAAACCGCCGCAACCGGCGTCATCCGTTCCTCCCGCAGCGACCGCCCGTCATGACACCGCCGGCTGGGCGGCGCAGATTTCAGCGCGGCAGCGCGCACTCGACAGCGCGCCGATCGATGCCACGCGCTGGCAGCCGGATTTTGCCAGCCTTGAGCGGCAGCTTCGTCAGATCGATACCCGAATCTCGTCGTTGCACCTGCCCTACGACAAGGCGTTGACCGCACTGCGCAGCGATCTCGCCGAGATCGGCCGGGCCTTGACCGAAGCCCTGCCGCGACAGGCCATCGAAGCCCTCGAGGCGGAGGTCCGTGTCCTCGCCGAGCACCTTGAGCGCAGCCAGCAGGCCGGCGCCGGCGGTGCGGGATTGCAGGCGCTGCGGCACGAGCTTGCCGAAGTGCGGCAGTTCCTGAACGGCCTGACGCCGGCGGAAAGCCTCGCCGGATTCCAGGATGCTGTGCACGGCCTGTCGCAAAAGATCGACCGACTGGCATCGGCCGCCGATGACAAGCGCGACCCGGCCACGGTCGAACAGGTCGGACAGGCGGTGGCGTCGCTGCGCGGCGTCGTCTCCAACACCGCCTCCGACGGCATGCTGGCGCAACTCGTTGGCGAGGTGCACCGGCTCGGCGCTCAGTTGGAGCGGGCCACTGCCAGCACCAGTGCCGAGACGTTGGCCAGGCTCGAAACACGCATCGCCTCGCTGACGGAGAGCGGCCACATGGTGCCGCCCGGTCTGGAAGAGTCGATCCGCGCATTGAGCGAGCGGCTCGACCGCATGCAGTTGAGCCGGGGCGATCAGCTCGCACTCGGCTCGCTTGAAGATCGCATCGCCGGCCTCTCGGAAAAGCTCGACGCATCCAGCGCCCGGCTCAATCATCTCGAAGCGATCGAGCGCGGGCTGGCGGACCTGCTGGTCCATCTCGAGGAGATCCGCAACGAAAGCGCGCGGGGTTTGCGTGCCGCCCCGACGCCGGCAGGCGCGGCCGGGCCTGTCCCGTCGCCGCTCGATTTGATTGCGGATGCGATGCCATCCGGGGCGTCCATCGAAACGCCCGCACCACCGCAACCCGCGGCGCAGCGGCCCTCGCCCGCCGAGACCATGACGCGCGGAGCGCAACGCCGCCCGATCGACCCGACCCTGCCACCGGATACGCCGCTTGAACCCGGCACCGGCAGTTCGCGCGCGAAGCCCGGCTCGGCCGCCGCGCGCATCGCAGCCTCGGAAGCCGCACTCGGCAACGCCCGCCCTGCCACCGCCGAAACCGGCGGCCGGCTTGCCGCCATCGCCGCGGCCCGCAATGCCGCTCGCGCCGCCTACCGCGATGCGCCCGCGAAAAAGCGCCCGTCATTCATCCTGCCGCTTGGCCAGAAGGCCGGCGGCTGGCTGCAAGCCCTGCGCGCGAAAGCGGCCGCCATTTCGCTTCGGCCGCAGCCCCGGACCGCTGCCGGCCAGGACACCGTCGAACCTGTCATCGACGAGACGATCGCTGAAACCCCCGCCGCGCCGGCGTCCGCGCCCATCCTGGGCCAACTCGACGACATGCCGATCGCCCGGCCGCTGTCGCGCAGGCAGCGCGTGCTGTCCGCGATCAAGACCCTGCTGATCGTGGCCAGCGTGGTGATTATCGTCGTTGGCGCGGCGCAAACGGTCATGGAGCTGTTGTTCTCCGAACACAAAGCCGCGACGCCGGCCGCAGTCGCGCCCAAGCCGGGATCGGCGATCCCACATACGACCACGCCGAAAAGTCAGGCCCCCGCGATTATGCCGCAGGCTCCCGCCCAAGCGCCGCAGGCTCCCGCTACGGCGCCGCAGGCTCCGGCCACGACGCCGGCGCCGGCCGGCGTGGACAGCAGCGCATCGTTCTTCGACCCGCTGCCCTTGAATCCGCCCGAGCCGGTCGAGCCCCCTGCCGCACCCGCCCCTGCGTCCCGCTCGACACCCGCGCCGTCGAATGACGTCACCGGCTCGATCGCGCCTTACGCCGGGTCGCAGCGCAGCGCAGCCCACGGCGGGACCGCGGCGCTCGACGCGCTGCCAGCCTCGATCGGCCCGGTCCTGCGCATGGCGGCGGCGGCCAACGAGCCGGCCGCGGAATACGAACTGGGCACGCGCTACGCCGAAGGCCGCGGCGTCCCGCGAGACTTGTCCGAGGCAACGCAGTGGCTGCAACGCGCGGCCGACGCCGGCTTCGCCCCCGCGCAGTTCCGGCTCGGCAGCCTCAAAGAGAAGGGCGACGGCGTCAAAAAAGACCCCGAGGCGGCCCGCCGCCTCTATCTTGCCGCCGCCCGCAAGGGACACGCCAAAGCCATGCATAATCTGGCGGTCCTCTATGCGGAAGGTATCAACGACAAACCGGACTACACGGTCGCGGCCGAGTGGTTCCGCAGGGCGGCGAACTACGGGGTCACCGACAGCCAGTACAACCTGGCCATCCTGTACGCGCGGGGCATCGGCGTTCAGGCCGATCTGGCGGAAGCCTATCGCTGGTTCGCTCTTGCCGCCTCCAAAGGCGACGCCGATGCCGCCCGCAAGCGCGATCAGGTCGGCGCGGAGCTCGACCAATACACACTCGCAGCGGCAAAACGCGAGGTTCAGACCTTCGTTGCCAAACGCCAGCCCGAGGAGGCGACGAGCCTCAGGGTCCCGCCGGGCGGCTGGTACCGCACGCCGGCCCCGCCGGCGAAACCGCGGCGCTGACGGGTTTCGCGC
>JAFKKQ010000483.1 GCA_017304505.1 Hyphomicrobiales bacterium
CGCTCACCGGCCGCGCGGGCACGCCGGTCGAGCGCTATCGCAGTCGCGGGTTGCCGCGGACGATCGTGTACTATTCGCGTATCCATGACCTCGACCTGTGGAGCTATCCGAGCCTGGAAGCGCAGGCCGGAGCCATCGCCGACGACATCGCCTACGACGCTCATGACATCGACGACGGGCTGCGCGCGGCGATGTTCCCCATCGACGATCTCGCCGCCTTGCCCCTGGTCGGCGATATCCTGCGCGAGATTGCGGCGCTCTATCCGCGCCTGGACGAGGGCCGGCGCGGACACGAACTGATCCGCCGCCTGATCACCCGCATGATCGAGGATGTGATCGCGCAAAGCCGGCGCAACATCTCCGAATTCGGTCCGGCCTCGGTGGACGACGTGCGCAACGCCGGCCGGCCGCTGATCGGCTTCTCGGCCGCGGTCGCGCAGGCCGACCGCGCGATCAAGGACTTCCTGTTTCCGCGGCTCTATCGCCATGTCCGTATCAAGCGGATCATGGACGACGCCGAAACGGTGGTGCAGCGCCTGTTTGAGCATTACGCCGCCGCGCCGGACGACCTTCCGCCGGAGTGGAACAGCGATTTTAGGTCCGCCGACGCCGCCGGGCGCGCGCTGCGCATTGCCGATTTCATCGCCGGCATGACCGATCGTTACGCGATGGTGGAACACACCCGCATCTTCGGCATGATGCCGGACCTAACGCTTTAACGGGCTAACCCGCCCTGGCAAGTTTCTGCAGGTGCGGCTCGAACAGATGCATGAGCTGCGCCTGGGGCCGGGGAGCGCTGAACAGATAGCCCTGCATCTCGACGCAGCCCAGCCGGCGGATCAGTTCGAGCTGTTGGGTGGTTTCGACGCCTTCGGCGGTCGCCATGATGTTGAGGCTTGCGGCCAGTCCCGCCACCGCCCTGACGATGGCAAGCGCCTCGTTGTCGTCCGGCAGGCCGCTGATGAACGAATGGTCGATCTTGATCTTGTCGAACGGAAATTTCCGCAGATAGCTCAGCGAGGAATAGCCGGTGCCGAAATCGTCCATCGAGATGCGGGCGCCCAGCGCGCGCAACTGATGCAGCGTCGCCAGGGTCTTGGCGGTGTTGTGCATCAGCACCGATTCCGTGATCTCGATCTCCAGTCTGTCGCCGGAGATGCCCGCGGCTGCAAGCGCGCCGATCACCACCGGCACGAGGTTGTGCCTCGCCATCTGCGTCGGCGAAAGGTTGACGGCGACCTTGATATCGTCGGGCCAGCGTGCCGCGTCGATGCAGGCTTTGCGCAGCACCCATTCGCCGAGCGGGGCGATCAGGCCGATTTCCTCGGCCACCGGGATGAATTCGGCCGGCGCGATGGTGCCGCGTTCGGGGTGGTCCCATCGCAGCAGCGCTTCGCAGGCGACGATCCGGCGGTCGTCGACGTTCACCAGCGGCTGATAGTGCAACGCGAATTCGCCGTTGGCCACGGCTTGGCGCAGCGCAATCTCCAGTGCGCGCCGCGCCTTCATCCGCATGTCCATCTCCGGCTCGAAGAACCGGTAGGCCCCACGGCGGAGAGCCTTGGCGCCATAGAGCGCCATGTCGGCGGCCTTGAGAAGCGCGTCCGGTTCAACGCCGTCGTCCGGCGCGACGGCAATGCCGATGCTGGTGTCGATCACGATGGCGTGGCCGGCAAGATCGTAGGGCGCGCGCACCGCTTCGCCCAGATGCCGGGCGAGGGCGGTTGTGTCGGGCGGCTCGTGGATGCCGGTCTGGATGACGGCAAATTCGTCACCGCCGACGCGCGCGACGGTGTCGGCTTCGCTCACCACCTGGCGCAGGCGGTCGGCGACGAGCTTGAGCAGGTCGTCGCCCATCGGGTGGCCGAGCGTGTCGTTGACGCTTTTGAATCCGTCCAGATCGAGATAGAGCACCGCGAGTCTCGCGCCGCGCTCCAGGCCGTCGAGCGATTCCGCCAGCCGTTCGCGGAACAGCGTGCGGTTCGGCAGATCGGTGAGCGCGTCGTGGCGCGCCATATGCGCGATCTGGGCCTCGGCCTGCCGGCGCTCGGTGATGTCGTCGTGGGTGGCGACCCAGCCGCCAACGGCGGTCGGCTGGTTGCGCACGGCAATGGTGCGGCCGTCGGGCAGATCGACCAGCCGCGTCATGGCGCGGCCGGATTCGAGCGTCTTGATCATCCCTTCGATGTATCCGTCGATATCGTCGGCAAATGTTCCGGTGGCCTTGCGGTGCTCAAGCAGCGTGCGCAGCGGGCATCCGGGCTTCACGATGTCGGGGGAGAGATTGTACATCCGCAGGTAGCGCGCGTTGCAGATCGCCAGCCGGCGGTCGCTGTCGAACATCAGGAGCGCTTGCGGCATGTTGTCGATGGCGGCCTCGAAGCGCCGATTTTGCGATTTGAGAACGGCCTCGCTTTCGCGCAGGGCGGCGGTGCGGACCTCGACCTGGTGCTCAAGTCCGCGGGTCAGCTCGTCCAATTGCTGGACCATCGCCGAGACCGAATCTTCCCTGTCGCGGCTGTCGCGGTCTGCGCCGTCGTAGACCGCCGTGACCAGGCGGCCCAGCAGGTCGAGATCGACCTTGCCCGATGAGTCGGTCGCCTTGGCAAGCTGCTGGGCAAAGAGCTTGTGCACGGACTGGCCCCGGAGCGCGAAAATTGCCCGCAAATTGCAAGGCGACCCATGAAAATCAGGTTAGCGCATTACGCGATTATCGGCGGAAACTGTTGATTTCGGCCGCCGGGCGGGTCACCAGGGCCGGGCCGCGCTAAATCCGTCAACAAGGCAACGAACTGTTAGCCATGTTGTTCGCAACCACGGCCGCGATTTGCTATCACCGCCCGCCATGAATGTCTTTTATCGCTTTACAGAACACGTCCGCTCCGCCGTCCAGACGCTGGCTCAAGCCGGCGTTTTTCCGGCGCCCCCCGACCTTTCGCGCATCGTCGTCGAGACGCCGCGCGATGCCGGCCACGGCGACCTCGCCACCAATGCGGCGATGGCGCTCGCAAAGGATGCGGGTCTTAAGCCCCGCGACCTCGCCGAAAAGATCGCCGCGGAACTGGCCCGCTTGCCCGAGGTGACCGGGACCGCGATCGCGGGGCCGGGCTTTATCAACCTGACGCTCGACCCGGCGGTATGGCGCGCTGCGCTCGCCGATGTGATCGCGGCCGGGCCCGACTATGGCCGCGTGCAGATCGGCGCCGGCAAACCTGTCAACGTGGAGTACGTGTCGGCCAATCCCACCGGCCCGATGCATGTGGGCCATTGCCGGGGGGCCGTGTTTGGCGATGCGCTCGCCAACCTGCTGGCGTTTGCCGGCTTCGCGGTGACGCGCGAGTACTACATCAACGATGCCGGCGCGCAGGTCGATGCACTCGCGCGTTCGGCGTTCCTGCGCTACCGCGAGGCGCGTGGCGAGGAGATCGGCGCGATTCCCGAGGGGCTCTACCCCGGCGACTACCTCAAGCCGGTGGGCGCGGCGCTGGCGGATGAGTACGGCGACGCGCTCACGTTAAAGCCCAAGGCCGAGTGGCTGCCGCTCGTTCGCGCCAAGGCGATCGCGATGATGATGGCGATGATTCGCGACGATCTCGCAGCCCTCAACGTCATCCACGACGTGTTCTTTTCCGAGCGGTCGCTGATCGAAGGGCGCGATCAGGTCGGCGCCGCGATCGAGGCGTTGCGAGCGCAGGGCAACGTCTATGAGGGCAGATTGCCGCCGCCGAAGGGCGCGCCGGTCGAAGACTACGAGGATCGCGAGCAGACGCTGTTCCGCGCAACGGCCTTCGGCGACGATGTCGACCGGCCGCTGAAGAAGTCCGATGGTAGCTACACCTACTTCGCCTCCGATATCGCCTATCACAAGTCGAAGTTCGAGCGCGGCTTCCGCGACATGATCGACGTGTGGGGCGCCGATCATGGCGGCTACATCAAGCGCATGAAGGCCGCGGTGAAGGCGGTGAGCGGCGGCAGCGCCGAGCTCGACGTCAAGATCGTGCAGCTTGTGAAGTTGACGCGCGCCGGCGTCGAAGTGAAGATGTCGAAGCGGTCGGGAGAGTTCGTCACGCTGCGCGAGGTGGTCGACGAGGTCGGCCGCCATGCCGTGCGCTTCATGATGCTCTATCGCAAGAACGACGCCGCACTCGA
>JAFKKQ010000484.1 GCA_017304505.1 Hyphomicrobiales bacterium
GCGAACAGGATTTCGCTCCGGGAAAGCCGAGCTGAGACTCATTGCCGATTGAGGATCTTTTCGCGACGGCGGCGCGAGCGAGCAACGCGCGGCGCCGTCTTTGCGCAGGGGCGTTTGTTACTCTGGCGTGACCCAGCGGTTTTTGAGAATTGCCGATTCCCAGCTAAGTGCTGGTCGGAGCGGGGAGATTTGAACTCCCGACCCCCAGTCCCCCAGACTGGTGCGCTAACCGGGCTGCGCTACGCTCCGACGCGGAGACGTGTACGACGGCCCTCGTGGTCGTGCAAGGGCCGGGCCGTTGCCGCACGGGCCGACGGCTCGCTGGCGGCCTTTCGGGTGCGGGCCTGGTGCATGCGCGCGGCGGCAATTAGCCCCCACATCAGGCCGAGCAGCAGGAATGCGTGCCGCCAGTGGTCGATGTCGATGATGAAGCTTTCGGACATGACGCCGAAATAGGCCGCGAAGACCGTAATAGTGGTCTGCTGCCAAGGCGTGCGGACAAAGACAGTACGGAAGCCATAGACGAGCGTCACGATCATCAGCGCGGGATAACACGCGCCGGCGAGCCAGCCGCCTGACATGAATGCATTCAGGAACGAGTTATGGGTGTCCTCGGGGAAATACGTGTGGAATTGCAACGGGCCTATGCCGATCGGCTTGTCGAGTGCGAGGATGGCACCAAGGACGTGGCGCGCAAAGCGGCCTTGTGCGCCGACATCGTAATCCTGATGCAAACTGGCGCGCTCTTTGAAGAGTTCGTCGACGCTGTCGATCGAAAGCAAGGCGGCGATGAAGAGCGAGAAGATAACAGCGCCGGCGATGCTCAGCAGGACAATTCGTAACCGGTGCGACGGAGAGCGCGTGGTGACGAAGGTCAGCGCCAGCATGATGGCGGCGGTGTAGACGATCTGCCCCCAGGCAGCTCGCGAGAACGACAGCAGAATGGCTGGCACCAGGATACCGAGCAGGGCCGAGCCTTTCAGAGCCTCTCGCAGGTTGCCGCAGATCACAGGCTGAAGCGCGAGCAACGTTGGAAAGATCAGGAAGGCGCCGAGAACATTCGGATCCTTGAACGTGCCGCGCGCGCGGTCATAAAGCAGCAGAAGATCGTTGAGGCTCGGAAAGACACGGAAATAGCCGACGATCGCGGCAAGCGAGGCAATCACGCCGCCGATGATGCAGCCGCGAGTCAATGCTTTAAGGCGCGCTTCCGTGTTGGCGCAGAGGACCGCCGCGAAGAACACCGCGGTGATCGCCATGTACCAGGAGGTGACGAGCCACATCGCCACGCCTTTTTCGTCGATGACTGTCCATCCGGAGATGCCGTAGCCGACATTCACCAGCACCAGCAGCACGGTGAGCGGCATCAGCGTCGGCGACAATGTCAGGCCGCCGACGATGAACATCGCCAGCGTGAGGAACGACATCGCTTCATAGGGGCTGGGCTCGATGAAAACGATCGCGCCACTCGCGCCCGTCAGCCACAGCAGCAAGCAACGGAATCGTTCCGTAGAAACCCGCAATCCCGGAGCGGCGGGCGTCCCCGGATTCATCAGCGCCGGCGACGCCAGCGGCAGGGCGGGTGGGCGCCCAATCATCAGTAGGCGTTTTCCGACTTGAACAGCGACATCGGCGTCATGGCCAGAATGGTGAGGTCGAACAGCAACGACCAGTTTTCGATATAGTAGAGATCATGCTCGACGCGGTGCTTGATCTTATCGGGACTGGTGAGCTCGCCGCGCCAGCCGTTGATCTGTGCCCAACCGGTGATGCCGGGTTTGACGCGATGGCGCGCGAAATAACCATCCACGGCTTCATCGAACTGGCGGTTCTCGATCTTTTGATTGACGGCATGAGGTCGCGGACCGACCAGGGACAGGTTACCCTTGAACACGACATTGAAAAGCTGCGGCAACTCGTCGATGCTGGTTTTGCGGATGAAGCGCCCGACGCGGGTGACGCGCGGATCGTCTTTGGTGACGCTTTTCTGCGCCGTGTGGTCGGTCATGTCGGCATACAGCGAGCGGAATTTGTAGACATCGATGGTTTCGTTGTTGAAGCCATGACGCTTTTGCTTGAAGAGGACCGGCCCTCGGCTGTCGAGCTTGATGAGGATCGCGACCGCGGCCATCAGAGGGGCGGCGATCACCAGTGCGCATCCGCCGACGATTTTGTCGAACAGCCATTTCATGACGACGTCCCAATCCGTGATCGGCCGGTCGAACACGTCGAGTACGGGAACATTGCCGATGTACGAGTAGGAGCGCGGGCGGAAGCGGAGTTTATTCGAGTGCGCCGATAGCCGGATATCGACCGGCAGCACCCACAGCTTCTTGAGCATCTGCAGAATGCGGGCCTCGGCCGTGATCGGCAGCGTGAAGATGACAAGGTCGACCCTCGTCCGGCGCGCGAATTCGACCAGATCGTCAACCGTGCCAAGCTTGCGCAGGCCCGCGACGGCGTTGGGCGAGCGCTCGTCGCCGCGGTCGTCGAACAGGGCGACGATCCGCACGTCGGAGTCGGGCTGGTCCGCGATGGCGTTGATCAAAGCCTCGCTGGCGTCGCCGCCGCCGACGATGGCGGTGCGCCGGGACAGCCGGCCTTGCCGGGTCCAGAGCCTCACCAGCAGGAACAGCGCCCGGCGGAAGGCGAGCAGAGACGCGAGCCCGAGGGCATAGAAGCTGGCAAGCCAGATGCGTGAAAACTGATCGCCGACCTTGGCGAAGAACGATGCGCCGATCACGATGAGGAACACGAGCGACCACGCGGCCGCCAGTCGAAAGTATTGTTTCTCGTGCCCGCGGAACGCCTGCACCTGGTAGATGTCGGCAATCTGGAACGCCAGGATGGCCAATAGCGCGATCCCGCCGATGGCGCCGAAGTAGCGCCAGGCCAGCCCCTCGTGGGGCGCGATATAGGCGGCGTATATCGCTGTTCCGATCAGCGCGATCAGCGCCAATTCGATCATGCGGACGGCGCCGGCCAGTACGATGGGGGACATCGCCGCGGCAACCGGCTGGGCCGCGACCTGTTCGGCCTGCTCAGCCAACTGGTGCGGTTGCCGGTGGCGGCCAATCAGGTGCGAAGCCAGCGCATCGGCTTGCCCCGCTTTGATCGTACCCCGTGGATCGGACTGCTCCATAGAAACAACTATTCCTCGCCAGGCCCCTGATTGGTGCTGCGTTGGCTTGGCTCGGCGGAAAAATAGTTAAGAGATTTCAAAAAACTATTAGCGCGACTGCATAAATTTAGCGGTAATCGCCGCGATGTACCCGGCGAGGACACCCTCGACCATCGCGTCCTGTGAAAACAGCTCCCGGACGCGCGCACCAAGGCGTTCTGCGGACGCTTGTGCCGCAGCCGGGTCGTCCAACGCCGTGGCGATGGCCGCCGCCAAGCGTGCCGGGTCTTCCGGCGGGACCAGATTTCCGTCCTGCCCTAGAATCTCAGGAATGCCGCCGACCCTGCTGGCAATAATCGGGATTCTGGCTCCGCCAGCCTCGATGACGACATAGGGGAGGGAGTCGGCTCGTGACGGCACGACCAGCAGCCGCCCGTGGGAAAAGGCTTTCCGCGCCTGGACGTGACCGAGGAAGCGGATGCTGTCCGTGAGTCCGAGCCGGGACACCTGCTCCCGCAGCGCCGGGCCTTCTTCGCCGTCGCCCGCAACCGCGAGACTAACTGGGCGGCCGGCCCGATGCAGTTCGGCGACAGCCTCGATCAGCACATCGGTGCCTTTGATGTGGCGGAACTCCCCGACACTGACGAGATCGGCGGCGTTGGCAGCAGGCTCGACCGGCATCATTTCGGCAGAACTGATGCCGTTGGGGACGACGCGCACGATGCCGCCCGGCGCGCCGACCATCGCCCGGTAGGCGTCGCGGGCGAATGCACTCTCAAAAAGGAACAACTCGGTGCGGCGCATCAGGAAGCGCTCGATCGCGCCATAAACGGTGCCGCGAAGGGTATGGCGGCCGTAGTGCAACGAGCCGCCGTGCGGCGTGTAGACGCGGATGGCGGATGGCGCCGACATCAACCGGACGAAAGCACCACCTTTAGCGCCGTGGCCATGCAAGATGTCGACGCCAAGCTTGTCGGCATGATCGAGCAAGGGGCGCCAACGCGCTGCGAGCGCCGCG